>JAYUWA010000591.1:0-9424 GCA_043753795.1 Bacteroidota bacterium
ACTTTGGATAGATTCCTGAGCTGTCTGCTGGAAATCCTGAATTCTTTGTCCAAGATCAGTCAACTCTTTTTCTTTTGTTGCGCGGATAGCATCCGGTAATGAATCTGCTTTTGACTGATACGATTGAAGTTTTGACTGATATTCCGCTGTCATCGCTTTCAATTGTCCGTCCAAAGACTCACCGAATCTTTTTAATGTACTGTCCGCTGATTTTGTTTGCGGCATTAACTGAATCAAGGCTCCTGAATCGATATGCCCGAATTTTAAAGTCTGTGCAACTGTTGTCATTCCTGAGAATAACATTACAATTGCCGCAAACAACATTTGTTTTTTCATAATAGTGGTAATATAGGTTTAAATTATTTTTTTGGTTGATCGGCATCCGGATTTTCCTTCACCGGTGTTGTCGGCGTCGTAGTTCCTGATGGCGCACTGCCTTTTGCTTCTTTCGTTGCAGCCTGTGCCGGCTTGTAACCCATGGCTAAAAGGATATCGTTACTCTTATCATATTTAGGATTTGTATACAACATGATCAGATCACTTGATTTGTCAAAGATCACTGCATAACTTTGATCTGTTGCCATTTTCTTTACGGCATTGTAGATCTTATCCTGAATTGGTTTTACTAACTCTTGTTTTTTCTTGAACAAATCTCCATCATAACCGAAACGTTGCTTCTGCAGATCTTTCACATCTTTTTCTTTTGAAGTGATCTCATCCTGTCGACGCTTTTTCATCTCTTCTGTAAGAAGAACCTGCTCAGCCTGATATGCTTTATACAATTTGTCGATGATAGCGTATTTATCTTCGATCTCTTTTTGCCATGTTACAGACAGATTGTCTAAAGACTGTTGTGCTGTTTTGTATTCAGGAATATTTTCTAAGATATATTCGCTGTTTACATAAGCATATTTCTGAGCGTTAGCTGTGCCCATTGAAATTATTGCAATCGCTGCGAATGCAATAATTCCTTTTACCATATTAATTCGTTTCATAACGAATGATTTTTTGCTTGTCATTTTCATCGGAATCAAATTTATGAATTTAAAACTGTTGTCCTATTGAGAAGTGGAACTGACCTCCATTTACACCCGGATCATTTAGGATTTCATCAAATCCGTAGCCCCAATCCAAACCGAGTAAACCAAATACAGGAAGATAGATTCTAACACCCATACCCGCAGAACGTTTAGCGCTGAACGGATTAAATTCATTGAATTTTAACCAGGAATTTCCGCCTTCTGCGAATGCAAGGAGATAAATAGTTGCTGATGGATTCAATGAAAGTGGATATCTTAACTCTAAAGTGTATTTGTCAAAGATTGTGCCACCGACTTGAGCATTGTTTGCATTACGAGGCGTCACAGAGTTGTTAGCATAACCTCTTAGGGCGATAATTTCACGTCCATCGAGTGCATAACCACTCAAACCATCACCACCAAGGTAGAATCGCTCAAAGGGCGAGGCTCCGACATTACGATTGTATACACCTAAGAAACCATATTGAATCTTTGTGTTCAAGACAAGATTACCGGCAAGCTTTGTAAACCAGCTTGAAGAAAATTTCCATTTGTGGTATTCAATAAATTTGTAACGCTGAGCATCAGTTGCAGTTGCGTAGTCAACATTATTGAATAACGAGTAAGGAAGTGTTGCCTGAACAGTTAGCGATAATGTTGAACCTGTTCTTGGATAAATAGGTGCATCAACAGAATTCCGGGAAATCGTTTCCTGGAAACTCAGGTTGTTTGAATATCCATTTGCAAAAAGGAAAGTGCCCCCGTAATTATTCAATACGTAGTACTGATAACTCGCTTCTACATAATTTGTAAAATAATCATCCGGTTTTTTTAATCGCTTTCCTAAACCCACTGATGCTCCGGTGATCTCAATCGACTGACGATTTACTTCGCCTTTTGATACACCATTTGATTGAATAGAACGGAAGACAGAAACACTCAATGAATTCGCTTTCTTTCCTCCAAGCCATGGCTCAGTGAAAGAAGCATTGTAAGATTGATAATATTTCCCATTCGTTTGTGCACGTAAACTTAATTTTTGTCCGTCACCGGAAGGTAAAGGTGACCATGATGGACCATTGAAAATATTTCGTGCAGAGAAGTTGTTGAAAGACAAACCAAGTGTTCCGACCAACTGATTCGAACCGTAGCCGCCGGAAAGTTCTAATTGATCAGAAGGTTTTTCTTCAACAGTATATTCAATATCAACAGTTCCGTCGATAGGATTTGGTTTCGGATTTACGCCAAGCTTCTCTTGATCAAAATATCCTAATTGCGCAAGTTCTCTTTGGGTACGTATGATCTTCTCACGAGAGAATAACTCACCCGGTTTTGTCCGGATCTCCCGCATGATAACGCGATCGTTTGTCTTAACATTTCCTACTACAGTAACTTTATTTATCCGGGCTTGTTTGCCTTCGTAAATTCGCATTTCAAGATCGATACTGTCGTTTTCTACATTTACTTCTACCGGAGTCACTGAGAAAAACAGATAACCATCATCCATATACAGTGAACTGATATCGCGTCCACTTTGATTCATGAATAAGCGCTCATCCAGAACCGTGCTTTCGTAAATATCTCCTTTTCTGATTCCTAAAATTGAATCAAGTACATGCGATGTGTATTTGATATTTCCTACCCATGAAATATTTCTGAAATAGTATTGTTTTCCTTCGTCAACAGTGATACGGATATCTACTGTCTTCTCATCGTGTTTAAAAACGGTGTCGCTAACGATCTTAGCATCGCGATAACCTTTTTCACTGTACTTCGCAATTACTTTTGCTTTATCTTCCTGATATTTTTCGTCAAGGAATTTTGAAGATGTAAAGATCTTGTACCATTTCTTTACCTTCGTTTCTTTCATTGCCTTACGAAGTTTTTTATCGGAGTAATAGCTGTTTCCTTCGAACTCGAGGCTGTTGATCTTGATACGATTCTTTTTATCTACATCGATGATCAACACAACCCGGTTAGCAAACGTTGAATCTTTTACTTCGCGAACATCTGCAGTTGCATTGAGGTATCCTTTCTCAATATAAAAATCAACTACTGCAGTTTTTGTAGATGCAAGAACACTTTCAGTAACAACCTTGTCGCGCTCGAGCTTTATTTTATCTCGGATCTTATCTGCATCAGACTTGCTGACGCCATTAAATTTGAAAGAAGAAAGTCGTGGACGTTCAGTTAATTTTAATTCAAGGAAAATAGTTTTACCTTGAATTCTTTGCACCAAAATTTGAATATCTGAAAACAATCCTTGCTTCCAGAGATTTTTTATTGCGTCTGAAGTTCTTTCGCTTGGAACTTCCAAAGAATCTCCAACAGTCAAACCGGAAATGCTGATCAAAACATTTTCATCAAGATATTTTGTTCCTGTGATAACAACTCCGCCAATTACATACGTACCCGGATTTCCGTAATCGATCGATTGGGTTTCACCACCGATCTGTACCTGAGCCGAAGCTGTAAAGACAGAGATAGTCAGGGCAATAAATGCCAGAAAGCGTTTTATCATTTAGTGGGGGAGATTTGTGCACTGACCATTCCGAATCTTCTTTCACGGCTTTGGTAGTCAAGTATGGCTTTGTAAAACTCTTCTTTACTGAATTCCGGCCATAGCTTTTCTGTAAAGTATAATTCTGTATAAGCGAGTTGCCACAAAAGAAAATTGCTGATGCGGTTTTCGCCACTGGTTCTGATCATTAATTCAGGATCAGGAATTCCATTGGTTGTAAGTGATGCGGAAATAAGATTTTCATCAATATTTTCCGGTAAAATTGAACCGTCTTTTATTCCGGTTGCTATTTTTTTCATTGCATTTGTGATCTCCCAACGGGAAGAATAACTCAACGCAAGAACAAGACTCATTCGTGTATTTTTGGAAGTATCTTTTATTGCTTCTGCTAATTCACCTTGACAATTATCCGGAAGCGAATTCAAATCACCAATGGCAAGCAAACGGATATTATTTTTGTTCAATGTCTCTTTTTCCTGAGCGATCGTATGAACAAGCAATTCCATCAGTGCATTCACTTCTTCAATCGGACGATTCCAGTTCTCTGTTGAAAAAGCATAAAGTGTTAAAAATTTGACACCCAATTCTGCTGCAGCCTCAGTCGTCTCGCGAACAGATTTAACACCGTTCTGGTGACCAAAAACTCTTTGCTCTCCATGGCGTTCTGCCCAACGGCCATTCCCATCCATTATGATGGCAACATGCTGAGGCAGTTTTTCTGTATTTATCTGATCTTTTAGACTCATTTGCAAAATTAGAAAGCGGCGCAAGTTAATAAAATAGCCCTCTTTTTTAAGGGATTGAGATGATAAAATTTGTTAATAGTTTTTTAGTGAGTAGTAATTGGTAAGTGGTGAGTAGCAATGCTAGTAAAAGGGTCGAGTATCAATTTCAATTTAGCTTTTTAAGGCAATTTGTTAATGAGAATTGCTGTGAAATAAGAAAGTTGTGCTAATTACCACTCACTACTTACTACTCACCAGTTCCGTCAGTACCTCCTGAACTTGAACGGCTTACAAATATCCTTCAAAAGACTTGTCAAACGGAAATAGATCGTTACACCTCCAAAAACAAACCAGTCCTTATTGGTTGTGTTTCCGCGTTGTTTGAAATTAAAGGTTGGCTGAACGAGGCTTGGGTCGTTGTAGGTAAATGAGCGGTTCGACATAATCATGGCTACAGTGCCATTTGCAGCTTGCAGAAGCGCTGGGTCAGGATAGGTTGAACTTACATCATCGATGTAGTCAGAATAAGAGCGGCGGGCACCTACTTCAACACCAATACCAAAGCGGCCTACATTGAATTTTAAACCGCCGCCGATTGGTATAGCAATAGCCGTCCTTTTGTACTTTTTCGATCCATTAATCCCCTGACCTTCTGTGCCTAATGGCTGAAGTTCAATTAGATCGTCTCCATAATATGCCTTTGGATTGAATTTGAAAACGCTGATCCCAGTAAAAATGTAGGGCGTAAAAGGATAATCGGGCCGACCGGTTTCGTATGGGAGAAAGTTAAATTCAATTTGGGGTGAAAGCTCTAGAATAGTACTCTCAAAATGGAGGTTCCTATCAACTTCGTAAGCGGTTTTGGCATAAGCATCATCTCCGGAGATCTTGCCGTAGTTCAGTTCCAGCTTCCAGCTCCATCGACGATCCCAGTTATGTCTGTAAAATGCTCCGAAAGCCGGATGAATGAAGTCGGTATTGAAGGTATGAGCGGAAAGTTCCCCTTTGTAATTGGAGGCGCCGATCATAATGCCAAATTCATTGTATTGCGCTTTAGTAGTTGAAAATGAGGCAAACAGAATCGCTAAAAAGCAATATTTTTTTAATCGGATCGACATGAATAGTATGGGTACAGAAGTCAATTAACGGCTTTTCTTCCGGAAAATTGAAGGATCAGAATCGTGGCAGATTTCCTCTTCCGTTTGTGAGCTTATAGTTTAAGCTGAAAATCGCAAACATATAGGAATCGTTTTCTCTTGGATCACCTCTCTGCTGTCCTGGAAGAGTAATTTCAGGCCTTGAATCATTCGATCTATCTGAAAGGTTTTGTGACAGAGGATCAGACCCCGAGTAATTTGCGAAGTCGAAATAGGTTGTGCTGACATCATCTATGTAATCAGTAAATGTTTTTCTGATACCCAATTCAAGTCCAACACCCCAGCTTCTGTCCAGTGTATATTTAAAACCAATTCCGACAGGAACGCATAGCTGAACAAGCGAATATTTTGTTCTTGTTGCAATGTAACCTTGCCCTTCGGTTCCTAAGGGTTGTAACCGGACAACATTTCCCTGGTAATTTGTTCTTGGATCGAAATAAAATACCCCTGCACCTACGAAAGCGTAAGTGTAGATCTCATAACCTTTCATTCCTTTTACTTTTCTCAGTCTGTATCGGTGGCCAACTTGTTCCTGTTGGAAGGCACCTTCAAAGTTAATATTGAATTCGTAGATGTCAGAGTAAAAATCCAGGTTTCTATAGTTGCGAAAATATTCAGTTGTAAGTTTATCATCCCCGGCAACACGACCGTAACTCAAATGAGATTTAAGAGCGAAATAATTGCTCAGTTTATATCGTAGTCCAACAGAGAGCGCAAGACGAGTCATCGACCATTCCAAATCCTTGAAATAATGAGTTCCGATCTGATTCGCACCCCCTAATTCGCCTAAGAAATTGCTAATTCCAGCACCAAAACTAAATTCGTAGCGCTGACGTTTCCATCTCTGGGCCTCCGAAACAGATGGGGACAGTAGGATGACAGATATTATAACTAGTAATGCTTTCTTCATGAGTTAGCGTGAGATGGGCAAATATAATAAATTAAAAATATGAACACCTATACGTTAGATAAAGGTACGGATGTTCCACTATTTTTTTATTTTTTCAGGAGACCACTCTTACAAAGTAATCCCATTATACTCAGTTTCTTGTGTCCAGGCCCCAGTTTAACTTTTTCCTTAAAGTGTTAAGGAAATTTTCTGAATTCAACCGGACTAGATTTATATTGAAGGATTCTTTTCTGATTGCTAATTGAAAACTGCTGTCAATGGTCGCTGACCTGGAATCCAATGTTGCCATAAAATGCTGACTCCGACCTTCGACTTCCAGGGAGATTACGTTTTTATCGGACACTACAATCGGTCGTACTGTCAGATTATGCGGAGCAATAGGAGTGATCACGAACGATTCTGATTGTGGTACAATGATCGGTCCGCCACAACTCAGATTATAACCGGTAGATCCGGTAGGAGTGGAGATCATAATACCATCTGCCCAATAGGAATTCAGGTATTCACCATTCAGATAAGTATGAATGGTGATCATGCTTGAGGTTTCTTTTTTGTGTATTGTGAATTCATTCAACGCAATGTTTTCTCCCGGAAAAATCGGATGATTTGTTTCCAATCGAAGAAGCGTTCTTGCATCTAATGCATAATGTCCTTTTGCAAGACTCTCAATTGCCATCTCCAAATTCTCTCTTGAAATGGAGGCTAGAAATCCAAGCCTGCCTGCATTAATTCCTACTACAGGAACGTTAGATTCTTTTACAAGAAAAATCGTATCGAGCAAAGTACCATCGCCACCGATACTGAATAAAAAATCAGTGTTGCCTAAAAGGTCTTTACCGGTTTCAATGCACTCAACAGACAAAGGTAATTTCGCCTGTGTGCGCATGAAATCATAATACGGTTTATGCATGGATACGGTATGTCCACCCTTGATCAGTATGCTGATGATTCCTTCTGTGAGTTCGCCCTGACTACCGATACCGGGACGACCGTAGATACATATTTTCATGAAGTCTGGTGACTGTGCATTTCTAAATTGGTGATGTAAAATGAAGAAAAAATCCTGATTCTCCTAATTTGTTTGTAGAATATTCAAGTCTGAAAATCATGTCGTAATAAGTAACAAAATCTATTCCTGCCCCATAACCAACTTGCCAGCTGTTATTGAGAAAATTTGTTTCCTTGAATTGCGAATCACTTACGTATCCAAGATCAGAAAATAAATTCAGGTAAAAGGCAAAAGGTATTGTAGCAAATTTGTGCAAAGGAATGAATGGGGCGTAAACTTCCTTCTTCGGCAATAATGTAAATTTTAATCCTGTCTTTAAAAGTGCGAAATGTTCTCCGTCCATGACATAATATTCATAGCCTCTTATAAAATCTCGACTGTATCCTAGACCTTTTGTAAAATAATAAGGCATCTTAGATTGAAAAGAATATTTTGCACTCAAACCTGCTCCTGCATGAAAACGTTTACTCAATGGCCAGAAATGTTTGTAATGTGTTACTGCATAAGAAAGATCGATGTCGTCGTTAAGAACACTTAATCCGTTTTTTACTAATTCAATGTCGAAATAATTTCCTTTCAACGGATAAACGGCCAAATCTCTGTGTTCAATTTTCAGAAAATATCTAAGGGTTGTATAGTTTACTTCTTTGCCGCCTGTGAAATAATTCGGATTCAAAGTAACAACAGTATCTTCAACATCGGCATGCCTGTAAGCGACTTCAAAGTTGTGAGTAACATTTAAACCCGGTCGATATGAATATACGATCGATCCACCTACTTCTCTTCTAGTAAATATTTCAGAGTCTTTGTAGTAAACAATCTTGTTTTCTTCTGTCCGAATGGAAGTCTGATGATTTCTTGAATATGCCATACTGAAAGTCAAACCGGATTTCTGCCCACGTGTAAGTGCCGGTATGCTATAATAAAAACTTAACCGTTGAGTATATCCCAATCGTGCAGTAACTGCCAGTACTTCATTTCTTCCTCTGAAATTATACCAGTTTAATGTTCCACCATAGATAACTCTTGAAAAATCTTTGGTTTCCCACCACACATTAAAATTTCTTTCAGCAATTTCAAAAATAGGTAATGGGAATACATACCATCGTTCTGTTACAAGCACATAAAAGTTCACTTTATCGTTTTCTTGAAGCCAGGTGATCTTAACTGAGTTGAATAAAGATGTATTGTGAAGATTCTCCTCACTACGCTGAATTCGGGAACTTATAGCTTTTAGTGAAATTGTATCTCCTGCTTTAAAGTTAAGTTCGCGGAAGATGATTCTGGGTTTTGTGATCTTGTTTCCAATCAATACTATCTGATCAGTTATCAATAAGACCGATGCTGAATCAACAGCAGTATTTGTTGTATCGGAAATTAATTCAGTCGCACCTTTAGAAAAGTTTGCTGAAATGAGGAGCGAAAGGAATATGAAAATTAATTGGCATGTCCGCATGTCTGATCATATCCCCAGGTAATTCATAAGTGAATCATATCTGGATTGCATACTGTCGATAAATTCGCTTTGATGATAAAATTCTTTTACATAAAATCCGCGACGGTTAAATGAAGCAAGTATTCTTGAAAGCTCCTGTTGATTTATTTTTAACGTCAGGTCAAAAGTCTCATTCTCCGGATTTGGTGTCATATAACTACTCATGATCTTTGCACCTTCTGCTTCTACAAGAGTAGCGATCTCACTCAAAGAATAACTCTTTGCGCTGACTTCAAGTACGATCACACCCATTGCATCTTCAAAGATTCCGCTGTCGGCGTAATGTTTTAAAATATCCGCTAATGTGATCAAGCCGATATAATGATCAGCTTCATCCAGAACAGGAATGATAGTAAGCTTATCTTTTGAAATTAATTTTACAACTTCAAAAACCGGTTTATTGAATTTTACAAATGGTCTTATCAATGGAAGTTTATGAATTACCAGTGGCTGGTCAAGAGAACTGAGTTTTAAAATATCTTCTTCGTTTGCAAGACCAATGTAATTCACGCCATCAACTATAGGCATATGTTCCAGACGGAATTCTTCCATCCAGTTCAGTGCCTTCAAACCGGTGTCACTCAGTTT
>JAYUWA010000592.1:0-3095 GCA_043753795.1 Bacteroidota bacterium
GAAATTTACCCATTAAAAAAGTACTGGTCTTCATATGTGCTTTTCTGCTTTTGGTAAGCGGAAAAGTTTCGGCAAGTCATACAATGGGAGCCGACTTAACATACGAGTGCCTCGGGGGAAATACTTACAAAATAACAGTTTCCTTCTATCGTGATTGTATCGGAATTGCCGCGCCGGCAAATCCACTTGTTACAGTTTCATCAGTATCGTGTGGTCAATCTCTTAGTGTGACTTGTTATAAAAGACCCGGAACCGGTCAGGAAGTAACTCCAACTTGTTCTAGTTCGGTTACAACTTGTAATGGCGGATCTTTTACCGGGATTCAGGAGTGGGTATATGATGGTATCATTACTTTACCTGCTGCTTGTGCCGACTGGACGTTCGGTTACTCACTTTGTTGCAGAAATGCTGCAATCACTACGATCAATTCACCAAGTGGTAGTACGTTCTATATCTATGCTACATTAAATAACCTGGTAACTTCATGTAACTCTTCACCAACTTTTTCTAATAAACCAGTTCCATTTCTTTGTTTAGGTCAGCAATATTGTTTTAACCACGGCGCATATGATGCCGATGGTGATTCACTTGTATATGAGCTGATCACTCCAATGCAAACCTCTTCATCAACCGTTATATATAATGCTCCTTACAATGCTTCTAATCCGCTTAATTCGTCGCCATCGACTTCGTTCAATTCGGCGACGGGCGACATCTGCTTAAATCCGCAAGCACTTGAAGTAACCGTTATGGCTGTTCTTGTAAAAGAATACAGAAACGGTGTCCTTATCGGTACTGTTGAGCGTGATTTGCAATTAACAGTAATGAACTGTGCTAACACGATTCCAACTCTGACAGGTATCAATGGAACAAACGACTTTAGCATTACAATTTGTGCAAACGAGCCAACTTGTTTCGACATCTTTTCAAATGATGTTGATGCCGGACAACAATTACTAGTTGACTGGAATTATGGAATACCAGGGGCTACATTCAATACCGGATCGGGATTACATCCGACAGGAACATTCTGTTGGACACCCGGCCCTTCTGAAATTGGAAACAGTTATACTTTTACCGTAAGAGTTCAGGATAATGCCTGTCCGTTTTATGGTAGTCAGATCTACTCATATACTGTAAACGTTATTGGTATAACAGCCAGTGCAGGTCCTGATCAGCAGATTGCATGTAGTGATCTTGCAACTCTTACTGCTCATGGTTATGGCGGAAGTGGGACTTATTCTTATTTATGGAGTAATGGTTCAACAATGCAAGCCATCACTGTTGGCGAAGGCACCTACTTTGTCACTGTTGACGACGGTTCATGTACTGCAACAGATACGGTAAATGTTACTTTACCATTTATTCCAACTGCCGAATTTACGCACTCTCCTGTTCTGTGTTTAAATAATCCGATTCAATTTACAAACCAATCAACAACTCCTGCCGGAGTATTTACAGACTTCTATTGGGATTTTGATGATGGTTCAAATTCAACATTGCAGAATCCTGCACACCAATTTCCCGGAGTCGGATCATATGATGTAACATTAATCGTTACCAATAACCTGGGTTGCGTTGATTCAGTAACACATACAATAGTAATTGCGCCACCACCGGTCTCTGAATTTACTGCTTCAAATTCTTGTATCAACTCAGTAGTTTCATTTACAAATCAAACTACCGGAAATGATAATTACTGGCACTGGTATTTCGGTGATGGTGCAACTTCATTTGCTCAAAACCCTACTCATACATATACTTCATCAGGAACTTTCAATGTCATGCTGATAAGTGGCGACACGCTTGGTTGTATTGATACCGTTTCGCATCCGATCACAATATTTCCTCTGCCTGCAGCTTCTGCAGGTACCAATCAGAATGTTTGTGCTGGTGGTTCAATAACGTTAACAGCAAGCGGTGGTGTTACCTACGTATGGCACCCTTCCGGTTCTACCGGATCTTCAATTGTACTGACTCCCGGTAGTAGTACAAACGTTTCGGTAACAGTTACCGATGCAAATGGTTGTTCTGCCGTTGACACAGTTAGTATTGCAGTTAATCCGTTACCAAATATCAATGCCGGAACTGATGGCTTCATTTGCTCAGGTGGTTCGGTGACATTGAATGCAACAGGTGGTATTTCATATGTATGGATGCCGGGTGGACATTCCGGTCCTTCTTATACTGTTGATCCTGCTACAACAACTTCCTATACCGTAATTGGTACAGGAGCAAATGGTTGTACTTCATCAGATGTTGTAAATGTAAATGTTGGAACTCTGCCGGTCGTAACGATCAGTCCGGATGTAGACATCTGTGCAGGAGAAAGCACAACACTCACTGCCGGAGGTGGAACAACTTATTCGTGGAATCCAATTGGAGCAACAACAGGAACTGTTACTGTTAGTCCGGGAACTTCAACTCAGTATGAAGTAATCGCTACTGATGGAGTCGGATGTACATCAAATGCCTATGTAATGGTAAATGTCAATCCATTACCGGTAGTAAACTTACAGTCATTCTTTCTTTGTTCAGGGTCAACTACAACTCTGAATGCCGGGAATCCTGGATCAACATATAGTTGGAGCACAGGAGAAACTACACAAACTATTTCAATAAATTCCGGTGGGAACTACAATGTCACTGTAACTTCTCCATTCGGTTGTACAGCCAGCTCTGCTTGTACTATCTCTTCCGGAACCTCTCTTACAATCAACCTTGCAAACGTTGCTTTCTGTCAAGGTGATTCTGCAACTCTTGATGCAGGATATCCCGGTATGACATATAACTGGACAACTGGCGCTACATCTCAATCAATCACTGTTAATTCAGCAGGAAATTATGGTGTCACTGTTACTGATAGTCTTGGATGTAGTGGTTCTATAAATGTCAGTGCTGTAATGAATACATTGCCTGTCACTAACTTCTCAGCAACTTCTGTTTGTCAGGGTGCAACTACTGTATTTACTGACGGTTCATCAACAACATCAGGTTCGATTACAAACTGGGACTGGGATTTTGGTGATGCGGGAAATTCAGTTGCTCAGAATCCAACACATACTTACTCAACTGCGGGAACTTATATTGTAACA
>JAYUWA010000593.1:0-3093 GCA_043753795.1 Bacteroidota bacterium
CCACCAATTTGGTTCTTTCAAAAAAATTCATCACTTTGAACAGACATAATTTTAACAAATGAGCTGGAGTTTCTGGGAAAAAAATACGTTCATAAAAGATCCTGACATTACGATCATCGGCAGTGGAATTGTTGGATTGAATGCTGCGCTTTCTTTAAAAACAAAATCGCCTTCATTGCATGTCTTGGTACTGGAAAAAGGATTTCTTCCTTATGGAGCCAGCACCAGAAATGCAGGTTTTGCATGTTACGGAAGTATCTCTGAATTATTGAATGATCTTGAAATCCAGGATTCAAAAGATGTTTTCGATCTTGTTGAAAGAAGATGGAAAGGACTCAATAGATTGCGGAAGATTCTGGGCGATGACTTGATACATTATGAACCTTTAGGTGGATATGAGGTCTTCACACAAACAGATCTTGAAACTGCTGAACAATGTTTTGCCAAGATCGAGTTTTTTAATCATGAACTAAAAAGGATTACAGGTAAAGATGAAGTTTATATCGACGCAACAAAAAAGATCACTGAGTTCGGTTTCCGAGGTATAGAAAAAATGATCCTTAATACCGGAGAGGGTCAGATCGACACTGGTAGAATGATGCAATCACTTCTGGAAAAATGCAGAAATGCAGGAGTAGAAATTCTTAACGGTGTTGACGTGACACGAATTGAAAATGAAAATTCAAAATGCAGGATAGATTTTAACGGACAGTTTTCTCTTATAACCAATAAAGTTCTGATCGCTGTAAATGGATTTGCTAAAAAGTTTATCCCTGAATTTGATGTTCAACCGGCTCGGGCACAGGTGATAAGTACCTCTCCGATTCCGGGTCTTAAGTTCAGTGGAAGTTTTCATTATGATCATGGATATTACTACTTCCGGAACGTAGGCAACAGAATTCTTTTTGGTGGCGGCAGAAATCTTGATTTTGAAAAAGAAAATACAATGGAATTCGGATTAACGCCTTTAGTTCAAAATTCACTTGAAGAACTGTTAAAGAATATGATCTTACCGGAAACCGATTACCTAATTGAACATCGTTGGAGTGGAATTATGGGTCTTGGTAAAGTTAAATCTCCTATCATCAGGCTTGTTTCAGAAAACATTTATTGTGCAGTAAGAATGGGTGGCATGGGCGTTGCAATCGGTAGTCTGGTCGGAGAAGATGCTGCTGATCTGATTCTAAGTAACTAAACCCTTGTAATGTACCACTACTATCTCGACAAAATCATATCCAATAATTTAATTTACGAATTATGCTTAAATCAATTGTTCGCAGAACAAATAAATATCAGGCCCCCAAAAGCAGTTGACATACATATTTTTTAATCGAAGATAGGACAGTACTTGTGCGGGGAGTCAACGCGCTGCGCGAAATCATTTGAAAAATTGAATCAGGGATGTAACCAATAATCGAAGATTTCAAATGATTTGGTGCGCGTTGGGCCCTTTTTTTGTTTCTTTTTTTGGGCAAACAAAAAAAGAAAAATTGAAATAAGGAACTTGAAATTAGAATATACTCTCAAATGAAAAAAGTTATATCGGTCAGTAGTGGTTATGAACACTCAATGTTGAAGGTCTCTGAACTCCACTCAAGGCACATAACTTTATTATTGTAATTTTGCAATTGTCGAATTTAATATCTACGTGCCAAAAAAATCAGTACTCCTACTCTTTGCTGTATTCGTTCTTGCTTTCACGGCATGTAATCCTGCGCGGAATATTCCTGAGGGAAAATATCTGGTAGGTCGTAATATCATTATTCCTGATTCTAACATTTTGGCGAAAGAAAAATTCGAGCCTTTGATCCGTTTGAATCCAAACAGAAAGCTGATCGGCTTCTGGAGATTTCATCTGGGTCTTTATAATATAGGTAACCATGGAAAAGACAGATGGTACAAAAAAGGATTTCGGAGAATCGGTGAAGAACCAGTTTTGGTAGATTCACTTGCCATTGAAAAAACCAAAGAGCAATTCAAACTTTATTTGAATAAAAATGGCTTCTTCAATGGTTCAGTAAGCGATAGCATTAAGTACAAAAAAAATAAACGCGCTGTTATCTCCTATTATATTCATTTCGATAAGCCATATAATATAAATTCAATTTCTTATACGACTCAGGACACAGGTATCAACTACCTTACAAATGAATTCGAAAGAACCTCATTGATCAAACCTGAAGAAAGATACAATGAAGAAATTCTGGATGAAGAACGTGAAAGAATAACAAATGCAATAAAGGATCGAGGATATTATTTCTTCAACAGAAATTACATTACGTATTCTGTAGATACATCCTTCGGAACAAATCAGGCTAAAGTGTATTTATACGTTAATCGCATCAATGAAAATATTGATCCGAAGTTGATCGATAATGAACCGATCACCGATCATCAGACGTTCAGGATTCGAAACATCTATGTTCAGACCGATCACAATCCAAAGAATCCTGCCTTTTCTATTCCAACCGACACGATCGTTTACAAGGGAATAAATATTCTTACGACCGGTAAAGGCTACATTATCCGAAACAGCGAACTTGTCAGAAATATATTTGTTTCTTCCGATGAACTTTATCACCAGGAAAAACTTGACTACACATACAGAAAGCTTCAGGAGTTAAATATATTCAAGTTCATTAATATCTATTTCAAAGAAGTTCCGGTTGATCAGGAGCAAAAAAAATATCTTCTCGACTTGTTTGTACAACTTACGCCGAGTGATCAGCATGACATGACGCTTGAATCGGAACTGACAAATACAGGAGGAAACATTGGAGTTGCCGGAAGTATAGGTTACAGAAACAAGAATATTTTCAAAGGCGCAGAAGTATTAGAATTAAAATTCAAAGGCGGATTAGAAGCACTTCCAAACTTTAATGACAGTATAGAGGATAAAAAAATTCTTTTCTTCAATACGTATGAGATAGGTCCTGAAATATCTCTTGGCTTTAAAAAAATTCCATTTTTCAAATTCTCTCCCTATTTAAATCCGAAGACTTCAATCAATCTGGGTTTTAATTATCAGGAACGACCGGATTATAGAAGATCGGTAACAAATTTTTCAATAAATTATTCGCTGTTCCTTCCAAA
>JAYUWA010000594.1:0-3085 GCA_043753795.1 Bacteroidota bacterium
CAAGCTTTCTGATACCGCTTACAAACGCTGCGGTTCGAAGATCTTCAATTCGCTTGTCTGATTTTTTTATTTCGCGGATCTCGTTGAAGGCGGAGATCATTGTTTCTTCCAGGCCTGAACGAACCAGATCGATCTCATCGGCACCGTGTGTGATCACTTTTCTTTGGCGTGCATCGAGACTTCTTCCGGTCATGTCTTCAACGGCTTTGATCATTTCAAGTGTTGAGGTTTCCTGGAAGCGTTTTTCCATTCTTCCGAAACGAACGTGAGAAAGATTTTTCAGCCATTCGAAGTATGATACTGTAACACCACCGGCATTGAGATAAAGATCCGGAATGATCATTACGTTTTTCTTATTGAGAATGATCTCTGCATTTTTTGTAACGGGACCATTGGCACCTTCAGCAATTATTTTTGCTTTGATGTTTGGTGCATTTTCTTTTGTGATCTGATTTTCTAATGCAGCAGGAATTAAAATATCACATTCCATTTCCAGCATGGCCATTGCATTTTCATAATTCTTTGATCCCGGGAAATGAAGGATGCTTCCTTTTTCTTTTCTGTGGTTGAAGAGTGCTTCAATGTCTAAACCTTTATCATTGTAAACTCCACCTTCTCTTTCAATCACACCAATAACTTTTGCTCCACCTTCCTGGCAGAATTTTGCTGAATAATATCCAACATTTCCAAGACCTTGTACTATGACAGTCTTACCTTCGATTCCGGTTGTCAATCCAATTTCTTTCATATCCTCAGCATGACTCAGCGCTTCACAAATGCCAAAGAAAATTCCTTGTCCTGTTGCTTCTGTTCTACCTTGAATACCGCCTTGTCCAAGTGGTTTACCTGTAACACACCCCAATGCATTTATATCGTCATACTTGAATGTTGCATACGTATCGGCGATCCATGCCATTTCGCGCGGACCACTTCCATAATCAGGAGCAGGAACATCTATTCCGGCACCGATCATACTTTTCTTGATCAACTCTGTAGTATAACGACGCGTAATTTTTTCCAACTGCTTTACAGTATAGTTCTGCGGATTTACTTTTATTCCGCCTTTAGCTCCACCGAATGGAACATCAACAACTGCACATTTGAATGTCATCAGCGTTGCAAGTGCTTTTACTTCTTCTTCATTCACAAATTCACTATAACGAATTCCGCCTTTGGTTGGAGTTTTATGATGACTATGCTGAACACGGATACCTTCAATCACTTCCAGCTTTCCATCTTTCTCAAGTGGGAAAGAAAATTTATAAATGCTGTTACAAATTTTTATCTGATGAAGAAGTCCCGGTTCGAAATCCGTCAGGGCTGCTGCTTTATCAAAGTAAGCCATGACGTCGTTGTAAAACTTCTGGCCATTCTCAAGATCAGTGCTCATAGAGAGAGATATTTTTTTATGTAAAAATAACTAAGTTTTTAAATCGTGCAACAGATTTTGGCGGAAGTAATACAAGACTGTGAATTGTAATTCGTCTATCGAGATAGCAGTTCGGCACTAAATCAGAGGTGCAATAATTATCAGAAATGTATCTAAATGAGAACTTTAAGGAATTTTTCTTTAAAAGAGTTTCGATTGTAACAAAGACCTTAGTCCCGTTTTATTCTACGATTAATGTTCGTAAAACCTCCTCCACTCTCACAAAATAAATTCCTTTTGCAAGTTTAACATCAACAACGAATTCATCCTTACCAAAAATATTTTCTGTGTAAACAATTTGTCCAAACGGAGTAATTATTGTCAACATTGTTTTTTCATTTGATGATATGTTCTTTATTGTGAATTCATTTGTAGTCGGATTTGGAAATAATTCTAAATCTAGAGGCTTTACATTTTCAGATATTTTATTTGACAAGGTAGTGCAACTAGAATTAATACTGTCGCAGATTGTAAAACCGATATCTGATGAACCCAAATTACTTGGAAGATTGGGTAGGCAAGTAATGTTAGAGTTTCCTGCAATAAGTTCATTTAATGTATCAGGTAATATTGGTAAACATTGAATAGGATTATAAGCACAAGCTAAAACTTGCAAAGAGTTAGGTAGTTGAGGTAAAGAGTCAAGTAAATTGTCCGTACAATCAATTAAGAAAAGATTTGGAGGGAGTGTTGGAAGGTTGGTTAATTGATTTGACCCTATAAGTAATTCAGTTATTGTAGAAGGAAATGAATTGATAACTGATAAACTACCTAGAGCACATGTAAAAGAAATTAATCTTGGAGGCAACTTGTTTATTATTGAAATTGCATTGCTAGAGCAATTCAAACCTAATAATCCATCAAAATATTCTATACCAGAAAGATTGACAATGTTGCAATTCTGAACATTCATATTTTGAAGTGACGTAAGAGATGCATCAGTTGTATCTATGGTGTTTCCAAATACAGCAGAAGGGACAAACGAAATAATTTTATTTAAAAAATTGGTATCCGGGATAACAACATACTGACCGTTAACCTTAATGAGGCTACTTAAACAGAGGAGAAAAAGTAAATATTTTTTCATTATTCATTTGTTTAATTGACTGAATTTGAAATTGCTAATATGAGTTGCATATTGCACTCAAACAAGAACATCTATCCGAATTACGATTCACGGCCTTCTTTTCCAAGCGCATTAAAGACAGAATTGATCAATGCTAAAATGATGCTGAAGAAAAAGGCAGTCCAGAAACCATCAACACTGAAACCGGGAACAATTTTATCTGCAAGTAGAATAAGTCCGGCATTGATGACAAGTAAAAAGAGTCCAAGAGTAAAAATGGTAATCGGAATTGTGAGTATGACTAAAATCGGTTTTACAATTGCATTCAGCACAGCCATTACTGCAGCGACTAAAAAAGCGGTAACGACAGAATCAACATGAACTCCTTTGAATAAAAAGGAAGCGATCATTACTGCAAGAGTACTGGTGATTAATTGCGCGACAAGTTTCATGGTTAAAGCCGGTTAATTATTGAGCGACTATTTCAATCTAATATCCTTGACATTTATCTCGAGAAAAATCCCTTTCGATATTTGTTATGCCTTAGATGAAAATACTTTCAATAATAAAACCAGCATTCAGATGAATGT
>JAYUWA010000595.1:0-9371 GCA_043753795.1 Bacteroidota bacterium
TTTTAGCAGCCGTCCTACAAAAAGCGGGTTACAAGACCGCTCTTTACACGTCCCCACATCTTAAAGATTTTAGAGAAAGAATCCGAATCAATGGTATGATGATCCCGGAAAAAGAAGTTGTCGATTTTGTTGAAAAGCATAAATCGTCGTTTGAAAATATCAGTTTGAGCTTTTTTGAATGGACGGTCGGACTGGCTTTCGACTATTTTGCAAAGGAGAAAGTAGACATTGCTGTAATTGAAACCGGACTTGGCGGTCGACTTGATTCAACAAATATTATTACGCCGGAGTTATCGATCATAACCAATATCAGTTACGATCACATGCAATTGCTTGGTGATACACTTGAAAAAATTGCAATCGAAAAAGCAGGTATCATAAAAAAATCGGTTCCGGTAATTATTGGAGAAAGACAAACCGAAATTCAAAATGTTTTTATTGACAAAGCACAAAAAGCAAATTCAAATTTATCTTTTGCTGATGATGTAATTCGTGTTGAAAAAACAGGAACTGAAAACAATGATATACTTTTCAATGTGTATCAAAATAAAAATTTACTTTATCATGATCTGAAATTAAATCTAGCAGGAAATTATCAGAAGAAAAATGTCGCAACAGTACTATGCGCTATTGAACATCTGAAAAATCTGGATTGGAAAATTACAGACGAAAATGTCCGAAGTGCATTTGTTCAAGTACAGAAACTAACCGGCCTGATGGGTCGATGGCAAAAACTTTCAAAGTCACCATTAATTATCTGCGATGTCGGTCATAACAAAGCAGGGATAGAATTTATTGCAGAACAAATTTCACAATGTACTTTTGATAAACTGCACATGGTAATTGGTGTTGTAAACGACAAAGATGTTTCCGGCATACTTGAACTACTTCCTAAAAATGCACTTTACTATTTCTGTAATGCAAACATTCCCCGTGCTCTGGATTCCGGAGAACTGAAAATACAAGCCAACAAATTTGGTTTAATAGGAGAATCATATAACTCAGTTGCTACAGCAATTTCGGCTGCAAAATCAAATTCTACTTCATCTGATATGATCTTTATTGGTGGAAGTACATTTGTAGTCGCAGAAGTCGAATTATGAAATGTTTTTTTGCAAAAATTTACATAGAAAGATCCCACCCAGCGTCCTCTTAAAATTTCATTTTCACAACATTTATCATACTTATTCGTATGAATTATGGCTATATTTGCATCTGTTAATTATGATGAACCGGTTTCTCTTAATCCTGATCAGTGCAGCTATTCTTACTCAAACTATGAGTAGCGTAGTGATTTTTGCCGGTTATACTTTAAACAAAGACTTTATCACCAAAAATTATTGCATCAATAAAGACAAACCAAAGTTGAGTTGTGAGGGTAAATGTCATTTGATGAAAGAACTGAAAGCACACGAACAAAATGAGTCTAAGCCATTGAGTCCTTTGAAGGAAAAAATGGAAACCATTGTTTATTTATCCGTTTTCAATTCCACTCCTATTTACGATAAAAATGTTGTCGTGCATATTTCAATGCCGCACACAGAAAAATTACCTGCGTCTTATCATATCCTACCTTTTCAACCGCCTCGCGTCTAATCAGTTTTTACTTTTTTAAATTACAAACTATTGGATTTCCACAATGAGTGAAGTTCTATGTTTGATTTAATCTCAATTTTAAACAATCAATCAATTTATCCAATGAAAAAATTATTGTCCATTGTAGCTATGGCTTTAGCTTGCACAACACTTTTGTTTACATCATGTAAAAAAGATAAATCTGAAGAACCAACGCCTTCAACTGAACAAAATCTGACGATGCATTTGCATTCAAAAGTTGGAACTAAAACTGCTAATTTCGATTCTACATTTACAAATACTGCCGGACAAAGGTTTACTATAGTAGATTACAGAATGTATATTTCAAATATCGTCATGATAAAAAGTGACGGTAGCGAACTGCCTATTACAGCAAAAGTTTTCCTGACAAATCCTGATTCTCATGAATATGATTTAGGAATGGTTCCTGTAGGTAATTACAAAGGATTTAAATTTATCCTGGGACTTGATTCTACAACTAATCATTCTGATCCATCAATTTATCCTACATCAAGTCCACTTTCTGTACAAACTCCATCAATTCACTGGTCATGGAACAGCGGTTATATATTCTGGAAAGTTGAAGGCAAGGTTGATACGAATGTTGCTCAGACAGGACCAATCGATGTGGACTACCTTTATCATATCGGAATGGATGGTTTCAAACGTACGATCGATTTTACTAATGAATCATTTAGTGTAGCTTCAGGACAAGATCAAAATATTCATCTGAATTTTGATTTGAACACAGCATTAAGCAATGTAGATATGACTACAGAACTAATGTCACATACAATGGACGATACATTGCTGGCAACTAAAATTGCAAACAACTGGCAAGCTGCTTTTGAAGTAGAATAATTTGCAATCTTAATTCTGATTCCGGAGATTAATCAATAAATCCAGAATCAGAATCAAGAATGTGCAGAATTGATTACTGAACTGATAATGAAAAAAATAATTGTAATCTTCTTTGTTTCTTTATTTGCTTTTTCCTGTAAGAAGGATAAAGCAACTGATCCTATTTTTGATCCCGGCAATGAAGAGTTTTTACTTGATGTCCCAATCGGTTTCCCTTACCCGAATATCCCTTCCGATAACAAACCAACCTTAAACAGAATTGCATTAGGAGAAAAATTATTCTTCGACCCAATTCTTTCAAGAGACAGTACGATCTCTTGTGGCTCCTGCCATTTACCCGGCTTGAAATTTACCGACGGTGTTCCACTGAGTTTAGGTATCAGTGGTCGTCATGCGATGCGAAATTCTATGACGATATTAAACGTTGCCTACCAGCCTTATTCATTCTGGGATGGCGGGGTACCAAATCTTGAACAACAGGTTCTTGCCCCTATTGAAAATCCGAATGAAATGGATTTTGATGTTAACATGGCAGTCGACAGACTTAAAAACAGTTCGGAGTACGTTGCGGAATTTCAAAGATGTTACGGCCAGGATCCTTCTGTTTATACGCTTACAAGAGCTATCGCTAACTACGAAAGAACGCTTTTTACAGGGAAATCAAAGTACGATCGATTTGTTTACGAGGGTGACTCATTCGCTTTAAATACATCAGAAAAAAATGGAATGATTATGTTCTTCAACGAAGAAGCTGATTGCTTTCATTGTCATGTCGATTATAATTTCACCGACTATAGTTTTCAAAACAATGGCTTGTATTCCGTCTATCCCGACTCAGGCAGAGCCCGGATTACCGGCAACCAATCTGATATCGGAAAATTAAAAGTACCTTCATTACGAAATGTTGAACTTACAGCTCCGTATATGCACGATGGAAGTATTGCAACCCTCGAAGAAGTCGTTGATCATTATAATAGCGGCGGTCAACCTCACCCAAATAAAAGCAATGTAGTTCGCCCCAAAAACCTGACTCCGCAACAGAAGCAGGATGTTGTAAATTTTTTGAAGGCGCTGACTGATCAATAACTAATAACGACTAAATTGCTGAATTAAAATAGTTGAAATAAATGCGGGAATTCGGATGAGAAATCAATAGAAAAACCAGTTTCAACACAAGCCGGTGATTGGCGAAACCAAAAAATAATTTTTACCAAACACGCCAGATGCAGAATGGAATGCAGAAACATTTCAGAATCTGAAGTTGAGCAGATTCTTTCAAAGGGTATAATTAACGAGTCAAAGAGTAAAGAAGCAGACGCTGAGGCATCAGGACAATGTCCGACATTTGCACTTGAAGGAAAAACTGATGATGGTCAAACAGTAAGAATCGTTTTTGGTGCCTGTGAAAAGATCACGAAAGTAATTACGGTCATTGATCTCGATACAGAGCATCAATGCGACTGCAGGTAGTCCGTAAAATAATTAATAATTAAATCTAAATATTCAGACTTTAACTGCTTCTGCCTTTTTTTTGTCGAAACGAACGAAGAAATTTATCCAGATTATCCGTGACCAACGAAAACTGAGTGGACTTAAAATTAGAATGGTAATTGCCATAAAGCCGATGAAGAATGACGTTGACCAATCTAAAACAAGTCCGTATAGTATAAACCAGCTTATGAACCATCCGGAAGTCAATGCATAAGAGACATACATGGCTCCAAAAAAATAACCGGGTTCTCTTTCAAAGATCTCACCACAATGAGAACACGTTTTTTCCATTTTCAAAATTTCGCCTTGCAAGCGATATGGATTATTATGTGTAAAAACCTTGCCTTGATGACAGCGAGGACATTTGTTTGCAGCCATGGAATACAAGATCTCTGATAACATCATCGTGTAAAGGTACGAAACATTATTTCTTACATGTATTTGCGCCGATCAATGTGTATAATGGACAGAAACTGATCATGCTTGTAAGAAGAAATACTCCCGCAAATATCATTAATACGATTCCAAGTGTTCCTGTAATCACATTCGAAAAATAAAGTCCTGCAACAATTACTGCAATGATTGTCCGGATCACCTTGTCCGCTGTTCCCATGTTCTTTTTCATAATATCTATTTTAAGTTTAACCAAATCTAAAACTCGAGAGTCACTTTAAAGGTGACAAATGTTACACAACTTCAATTATTTCATCATAAATTATCACTAAACTGACCATCCATAAAACTTTTAGTTTCCAAAAATCAAAAATATTCATCCAAAACACCTAAAAACACTAACCATACCAAGCCAAAGACATTTTTCATTCTTCACTTTCCACTTTCCATTATTCATTTTACTAACGGTTCCCCCCAATCTCCCTTACCCATTCCAAAGCATAAGACGGCGAAGTAAAATACTTTGTTGTAATAATTGCATCATCATAATTTGCAGAAATTTGTTTTACTGTAAGCTCATTAAAAGTGTCTTTACTCAGGATCAATCCTTGATTTTTGAAACCGGCCTTCACTGCGCGTGGATACCAATCGTCTATTGTCCACTGACGGTCCTTTTGAGTGATGATCAACATTTCTCTGGCATCAGCAATAATCGTTGAGCATTTATACGTTTCCAATGCATAGATCAATTCATTGAAAATTTCTTTCAGCCGTTGTCCTTCTACATAGATTCCTTTCCAACGGGACTGCACAATTTTATAATCCGGGTTGAAATAGATATCACATTCTGTGCTTATAAAAAAGGGAACAAGGTTAGCCATGCCTGGTTATTTGATATAAATTTAAGATAAATGTAAAAGACAACAAAATAAATTTTGTAAAAATATCGAAATTGTATTGGCCAATAGAATATGACGTTCTCTACAATTTTATAGGAAATTCTACATACCTTTATCGTGTAAGAGCGATCCGGCTTAGACGAGTAACTTATATCTTCCATTTAATTGTATGTGGTACCACTATTTCCTGGTTTTTCTGGGAGCATTTTTCTTTGATGTTGTTCCTTTTCCCTTTCCTCCTGCTTTTACGATAATGGTCACCTTGCAGATCCTATTTGATCTGAATATCTGGGCTGTTATTTTTATTGGAGTAGCCGGTTCTATACTTGGCAGATATGTGCTGACACTCTATATCCCTAAGCTTGCAGGTAAACTTTTTAAACGCGCTAAGACAGAAGATATCGAATTTCTTGGCAATCAAATGCAAGAGAAAGGCTGGCGCAGTCAGGTGATGATTCTCGCATATTCACTTTTACCATTACCTACAACTCCACTCTTCCTAGCTGCAGGCATTGCCAGACTAAAGCCGATCAAGATAATTCCCGCATTCTTTGTTGGAAAATTTATCAGCGATACGGTTGCAGTGACTCTTGGAAACTATGCTTCTAAAAATGCAAAAGCAATTTTAGAAGAAGCATCAACAATGCGCAGTGTCTTCAGTATTTCCATAGGACTCATTATGGTAGGCGCACTACTTTTTATCGACTGGCGTGAGTTGATTCAAAAAAAAAGGTTTGTTTTGGATTTTAAGATATGGAAGTGATTTTTGGTGAGTTGTAATTGGTGAGTTGTGAGTAGCACCAATTACTTAATTTTCACATATTCCTTTGTATCAACTTTAGAGTTTCCGCTATCGAAAACATATTTAATTTATATAAGCGGTGCTACTTACTACTTACCACTCACCAAATCATTTTCCACCATGCTGCACTACAAATTTCTTACTCACCACTTGATCACCTGAAAAAATATTCATCAAATAAATACCTGGCGCTAAATGTGCTGTTGAGTATTTCAATTTGCGTTCTCCCATCAGATCTTTTTCATAAATTATCTGCCCCAGAATATCTGTAATTCTAAATTGCGAATTGGAATAAGGTTTTAATGTAAGTTCGATCTCTATAAATTGATCTGCAGGATTTGGAAACAAACTTGCATGTATCTTTTCAATTTCATTTACTGAAATAACATTATCACAAGGAAAGCTATTGCTTTCGTAAAATTGTTTTATTCGCAGAACGTCTCTTGTGTTTTTGGCAATTGAAGTTGTTAGGCCATTTGGTGAGTTGGGGTCTCGGGTATAGACGTATGCAAATTCAATTGTTTTTGATTGATGCGCATTCAAAGAAAAAGGTCCTGACGTTATTAGAAACCTTCTATCATCTGAAGTATTCATCGTTGGATTCTGTTGGGTTGGAACAAATTCTGACCAGAATAATCCACTGTAAGGTGTTGCACTGAACATATAATGTGTTGAATCACCATTTGGTGTATTATAACCATTTCCACCCGTTACGACGTGAGATCCATCCTTCCAACGTGATTGCAACCGGTAATAATAATCCATCGCTGAGGTAGGATTTCCAAAAGGTGATCCATCATTATTCCAATAAGTAAAATTGTTCATCATACACACTTCACCCTGCTCATCCAGAATCCCATCATGATCATTATCAATTCCATCAAGAAGACCTGCCTCAGGTCCTTTTAGTATTAAATTATTGATCATAGGTGGGTGCAAACCATAGCCCAACAAACCTTCATCATCATCATCGCCATTATATGCAAAACCAAAATCATTTATTGTGTCACATCCTACATAATCATCCAGATAATTTCCTAAATCAACATCAGTGAAATTTCCAATATAAACATCATGATAATCTGTATCCGACCGGTTAATAATTTCATAATGATAAAAGGTAGTATAATTTATCACGCTGTCATCATTAATTGCCATAGGACAATTATAAGCATAAGCAGAGGCCTGTATTTCTACACCTAGGTTGCGATCTGATTCATCTGTTCCATGTGTTCCGAAATTATCGTTAAATACTGACCAGATCATCTGACTTCCTTTTATATCTGGGTAGTCCCCATCATACGGATTGTAATGTCCATCTTGATTGAAATCGTAATAAGGCGCAAGACTGCGGGAATAATTACCAGAACTTTCTGCAGGCCAATTTAAAATTATAGCTGGTACTGTCCAGGAACCATTCTGAACTTGTCCTGTTGCAAAGCGCCAGATAAAATCATCTACTGTACCTCTATTGATCTTCCAGATGGTATCAAAAATATCATAAGTAACTGAATCAATAGTAGCAGAAATAGTATCCAGCGGTCCAGGCCAGAAATCACTACCACTTTGTCTGTAAGTTTGTGCAGCAATATGCAGTTGGCTATTCTGATCAAGCCCTCCTATCCAAAGACCCTGACAAAATATAGAAGTAGTTCCTGAACCTTTAGGAACTTCATAAAGGGCCTCACCAGTGTAATCCCAGAACATACCACCATCATTCATGATCTTGGCACGAACCTGATTTATGTCGAGGTATGGACAAACATCATACGATTCATTCGCAGGTAGCGAATCTAAATTTAAATACATAGAAAAGATTTGCCTTGAAGTAATTCGATTGGTCCAATAAAGTTTTCCCGAAGAATCGTAGTCATAGAATTCTCCGTCAGCTATTTGGTTAAAATCATATAGACCTAAGGAATTTGGAATTTCTTTTACATCTGACAGGTCAGGTTGCAGATTATCGCATCTCAATAAATATTTTAAATCTATTACACTTTCACTAATTGCTAATGATTTTTCATGCGTGACGGGATTTGCAAATAGATAGCCTTTTTTAAATAAATCATCTTTCAGTATACAGGGGTCAAATGGAATTATAATAAAATGTACGATGGTATCAGTTAAATATGCAGGGAAGTCTGGAATATAAAGTGTGTCACCTAATGAACTTCGAAACTTCCTATTCCTAAATTGAAAAAGATTAGTATTATAAATTTCTCTCCAAGCTGATCCTGAATAACAAACAATTTTTCCGAAATAGTCAATTAAATAAATTCCGAATGTATTTACACCAATGGAAATTGGAGGACTTGTCATTTGTAAATCTGACAATAAAGTATTCGTCCAAGTAATTCCATCGTAAATTGTAATTCCACTATCTGTTGCAATATAAAGTAACGAACCTTTGAAGCAAATATCATTAATCTTATTACTATTCATCCCGGTATTAGTTTTGTTAAACACCTGAATTGTACTTCCGTTTTTCCTTACTAATCCGCTGTCAGTTCCGAACCAGATATTGTTACTTTCGAAAGCTATTCCTTTGACATATAGTCCTGACAATGGATAAAAGCTGTAATAATTAATGGTTGAATCTTTATAAACAAATAATCCTCTTGCGCCAATGTACAACGAATCGTCAGGACCAAACTTAAATGCATTTTTCTGAGATAAATTTGGTATTGGAGCAGTCCAAGCGAATTCATCATAATTTTGTGCATCGACATGTATTACAAAAATTGCGACATATATGAAACCAAGTAAAAGTTTTTTCATGTGTTATTTTGAATTGGAAACAAATTTCTTAAGTGATTAATGTAGTATTACAACTTTGCAAGAAGCATTCAGATTATTTGATTGAATTCTACAAATATAAATACCTGGTGAGATATTGTTAAGGTTAATTCCATGTCTATTCTTTCCGGCTGCAAAATTATTTTTATTCGCAATAATAATTTTCTTTCCTGTCTGATCCGTAAGGTTAATTTCGACTTCAGAAGCTTCGTCCAAATTAAATTCAACTATAAAATTTTGCTTTGCAGGATTCGGCGAAACACTTAATCCTAAAACACCAGATCCTTTTACCGGTTTAATTCCAACTGTCGCAGCTTCAATTTTCGCTACGACAATTTCATTCGTATATGAATCCAATGAATCTCTTGCCGGACAATTCAACATTCTGACTCCGGGTATTGGATCTCGCTGGTAAACTACATAAGCATATTGATCAACGTATTTTGTAATTGATGGAAATACACATTCTTGAAATTCATCACTTCCACCTTGCGCAATTGATCTTGAAATTGAAAATGGATACGTCCAGTTAT
>JAYUWA010000596.1:0-9362 GCA_043753795.1 Bacteroidota bacterium
AAACAATGAACTTCAGAAATATGCCGAGACCATTATTATAAAAGGGATAAAATCGGAAGAACGATTGCTGGATGAAACAGCTCTTTTCCTTCACAGGACGGTAAGCGACTTACCGGAATCAAAGCAGGCAATTATAAATAATTTGTATAATAAAGATGCTCTGTTTCATTCGAAAAAAATATTATTGGTAGATGATGATATGCGAAATGTATTCGCGTTATCCAAAATATTACAAGAACGCGGAATAGAAATAATAAAAGCAGAAAACGGGAAAATTGCGTTGGAGATGTTGGATACGAATCCTGACATTGATATGGTATTGATGGATATTATGATGCCGGAAATGGACGGTTACGAAGCAATGAAGCGAATACGGTCTCAGGCAAAGTTCAAGAACATGCCTGTAATTGCCCTCACAGCAAAAGCCATGAAAGACGATAAACAAAAATGCATTGATGCCGGTGCCAACGATTACATCTCTAAACCTATTGATATAGAACGCTTGTTATCATTGATGCGTGTATGGTTAAGTAAATAGTTGTTTAGTTTATAAATTTAAAAAATGAAAGAAAATAGTCTTGTTGAAATTTTATTGTTGACGACAGGCTACGCAGCCGCTAACGGTTTTCGGCTTGGCGATGTGGCGGATTTTTAGCACTAAAGTTCATTAGAATTCCAAATGCTTAATTTAGATTGCCTTTTAGCCAATCTGATACAGACTCTCAATGTTAAAATTCATTGGTAAAAACATATTTTTTATTTGCAGAAAAGAATTTATATTTGCTTTGTGTTTCTTTGAAATATTGCCGGAAATAAAGGGGTTAACAAAACCCAACTATAACTAAGAAAACCTAACATTGTTTTCAATAGCAAATTATGTTTGATTATGCAGAACTTGTTACCAGTTTGTTACTGTTCCCACCTTACAATTCACCCAAGCCTTTGATTATCTAAGAGTATCGGCAATTTTATGAGGTCGCACTTTGAATCTTTACAATTACTAATCTAACTATATAAATTGATTACATTAGACTATAAATTATATTCATGAGACCAATCTTTCTAATTTGCCTGCTTTTTATTTCTGTTTATGTTTCAGGACAACATCTAAATTTTGCCGGACATTTGATTAAGAATAGCAGCAAGACCCCCAATCATTCCTCCGAACTAAATGACAATATTGAACAGATAACAACAATTCCACTAAAAGGCAGCCCTAAATTCCGAACTCATTTTGGCTTTCTCACATTGCAGTCAAATGACGACGATGCTTTGAGTGTCGTGCGGATATACGACAAACAAGGAATTCAACTAAAGCAAATGTCTTTCCGCCAGACGATCAATTTTAAGTTGTCGAGCGACTTAACTGTTGCGGCGTTTCATGATACACGTTTTATTCAAATGATAGACCTTGAGAAATTATCTGTTACACAAATTGATGGCTCAAATGTTTTTGCATTCTCAGAGGATAATTCATTTGCTTATTTCAATGAAGCGGATAACACAATTCATTTTAAGGACAAAGAATATGCAGCAACTGAAAGAATAAATGAATTGATGTTCTTTCAAAATAAATTATTGGTTGCTTTGAGAAGCAGTCTAAACATAGTCGAAGGAAATTCTCTTCGGAAAGTTTTTTCAGCAACATCGGAAAACATTTTTGACGTGAAAGAAATCGGCAACAAACTTTTCATCAGCACAAAAAAAGCATTTGGTGGACACTTTGAATTTAATTCTTACTTCACAAGTAATTTGGGTTCATTCACAAAAGATGAAACTGTAATTTATCCATTAAAACATTTTTCCAACAATAAAATCCAGAACAACACTCGTATTTTAACATTACCCGGTGAACAAATCCGTAATCCGATAAATTATTATCAGGATACCGTTTATCAAGCTGTAGGAAACAGTTATGATGAGATTCAGGATTATTCAATGGGTGCAAATATTTATCCGCATCCGGGAGTTGATCTGCTCGGTGTATACTTACAGGATGTCTATTCGGTTAAGCCGGGATTTGTAAAAGCTATACTTACTACGAGTGGAGAATTTCATTGGAGAATTGCTATTGGAAATGAAAATATCCCTGACTCTTCAATGGGTTATCTGTATGCACACCTTGAAGAAACGAGCATTCCGTATGTTACAGGCGATTCAGTTGCGGAAGGAAGTGTAATTGGACAACTGGTAGATTTTCCTGTTGCGGGATTTGTGCATTGTCATTTTGCAAGGATCTACGACGAAGGTTTTACATGGAACGGGGGTTGGTGGACATATGACAATCCGCTTTCTTACATGACAAACTTTTACGACAGCATGCCGCCTGTTTTTGAAAAGACAATAGGCAACGATGCATTCGCATTCAGAGATTCGCTGGGAATCTACTTATCTCCCGACAGTTTGTTTGGCAAAGTAAAGATCATTTCAAAAGTATACGATCAGATCAATTCGACATGGAAAGTTGATGTGAATAAGTTGCGTTACAATTTATCGCCATTGTCAAACCCGCTAACTATGTTGCTTGACACTTTCGCATATGAGTTCAATTTCTTCAATGACAATTATAATTCAGGTCCATATAAAGACCTACTTTTACATACGATCTATTCATTTGACCAGACTTGTTACTCCATTGGCAATTATTCAGACCGCGACTTTTATCACATCATAACTAATTCCGATGGTAACGATACTATTGACGCGACCGACTCAATACAATTTTTTGACACACAAACGTATGCTGACGGCGATTACATTTTTCGCGTGATTGCATCCGACCCAAGCGAAAACAGTACAACAGATTCAATGATCATCAGAATCAGAAATCTAAGTACGAGTTTACATGATATCAATCAACACTCAGGTGTCTCCATTTCTCCGAATCCTTTTGAGCGCTTTATTCAAATAGATTTTGAAAAAGAAAATACCCGAATTGAAAATTTAACAGTCAAAGATCTTTCAGGAAAAGAAGTTTACTCCAAACCAACAACACATATTCTGAATGAGAAGTCTATTCAAATAGATCTTGGAACACTTGCTACGGGAGTTTATTTTATTTCGTTCAACTATGGGGATAAAGTTTTTTCGGGAAAGCTGATTTGTAAATAATTTTTTAAAACACAGAGAACATAGAGTTCACAATGAGGCCATGGAATTAAGCTTTCGACTCTTGCGCTCTTCGTTTTCAACTTGTGTTGTAAAAAATATTTCCCGCAGATTCCGCAGATGAAGGCGCAGACAAAATCGCAGATTTGCGTTTCTTAATTTGCAAGTTTAAAATTTTATAAAAACAATTAAAGCCAACTAAAGTCCGAATAACTTAAATTCTGACTGGACCGATCTGCGAATTTTTCTGCGCCTTCATCTGCGGAATCTGCGGGAAAATAAATTACGCTTGATTATTTTCTGCAGATCCCACAGATTTAGGGCAAAGTAAATTCTATGCTCTTATTGGTTCTGTGTTAAATAAAATCGAAGCCTGACACTTCCAAATAAAAAAAACCGCTTTTTATACCCATAAAAAATGTATGAAGTGTCATATTCCATAAAAATCCCCGCTCGAAAATCCCTACTTTCGCACCATGAATTCTTTATCGATTTTAAAACAGTACTTCGGCTTCGAGAAATTCCGGCCTATGCAGGAAGATATTGTCAATGCTGTTGCCCGCGATAGTAAAGATTGCCTTGTACTAATGCCAACAGGTGGCGGGAAGTCGCTTTGCTACCAGGTGCCGGCTTTGATGTTGCCCGGAATTACCGTTGTCATTTCTCCGCTCATCGCTTTGATGAAAGACCAGGTCGATGCATTGCGATTGAATGGTGTGAAGGCCGCATTTTTGAATTCATCACAAGACAGTTTTACTCAAGATCAACTTACACAGGAAATAATCAGAGGTGGGATTAAACTACTTTACATTGCTCCGGAACGACTGAATGCCGGGGGTGACTTTTTTGAATTTCTGAAACGTCTCAACATTTCACTTTTTGCAATCGACGAAGCTCATTGTATTTCGCATTGGGGGCACGACTTTCGGCCCGACTATCTTACTCTGTCGAAATTAAAATCGAATTTTCCTGATGTACCTGTTATTGCATTGACAGCAACAGCCGATGAACTGACACGACGTGATATTCTTGAACGATTACATCTGAACGACCCTGCGGTATTTGTTTCGAGTTTCAATAGAGCAAATATTCGTTATATCATCGAAGAGAAAAATGATCACTTCAATAAACTCACAGAATTTTTATCTGCGCGAAAAGAAGAAACTGGAATTATTTATTGTCTTTCACGTGCAAACACGGAAGACTATGCCGAGAAATTGAACGAAGCCGGTTTTAATGCGCAGGCATATCACGCGGGACTCGATGGAAAAACGCGCACTGAGCGCCAGGAGAAATTCAAGAACGATGAAATAAAGATCATCGTTGCAACAACGGCTTTCGGAATGGGAATTGATAAATCGAATGTCCGGTTCGTTGTTCATACGAGCATGCCCAAAAATATTGAAGGTTACTATCAGGAGACAGGTCGTGCAGGACGCGACGGACTTCCTTCGCAGGCTTTGTTATTTTACAGCATTGGTGACCTGATGAAATTGAAAAAGTTTGCCTTCAACGAAACAAGTGCCGCACAAACGAAGATCATGATGCAGAAACTGGAACGTATGGCAGATTTTTGTTCTACATACACTTGTCGCAGAAAATATCTGTTGAATTATTTCGATGAAGCTTTCGAAGCACCTTGCGGTAATTGTGATATTTGCCTGAATACAAAAACTGAAGAGACGATTGATGCAACAGTAATTGCACAAAAAGCATTATCAGCCATTGTCCGACTGAAAGAGAAATTCGGTGCATTATATGTGATAAACTTTTTGAAAGGATCTGCAACTGCAAAAATTTACGATGAACATAAATATCTTCCAACGTATGGTAAAGGTGCAGAATTCTCCCTGGAAGAATGGCGTCATTATTTCAAACAACTTCAGGATCAGCATTACATAGAAAAGTATGGCGAGTATTCTGTCCTGAAAATTACAGCTAAAGGAAAAGATGTTTTGTTCAACGAAACAAAAGTAGCACTGCATCCTTTCAAAACGAAAAAAACTGCACGAACAGAACGTAAAGGCAAGTATGAAGAAGTTCAGGAAAATGATTACAACAAAGACCTCTTCGACGAACTTCGCAAACTACGACTTGCGCTTGCATCGGTTGAGAACGTACCATCGTATGTCATTTTTACTGATAAAACGCTCGTTGAATTAAGTATGTACATTCCAACAGAGTTGAATTACCTCGAACATATTTCAGGATTTGGAAGTGTGAAGATCGACAAGTATGGTGAGCAATTCATTTCTGCTATCAATGATTTTTGCAGACGAACAAGTACGCACTCTCGCATGAGTGAAATTCTTCCAACTGTTTCAGCTCCGAAAAAATCTATTTCTAACTCCACTACATTTCTGCAAAGCCTTGAACTTTATCAGAGCGGCATGACTATACAGGAAATCGCAAGCAGAAGAAATCTGAAAGAATCTACAGTAAGCGATCACCTTTTACAATTCGTTCTCACAGGCGAATTAAACGTTTTGAAATTTGTCAGCAAAGAAAAATTGCAAACCATACAAACGAAAATTGATGAACACGGGAATGTTAGTCTGTCATTATTGAAAGAGCAACTTGGAGAGGAGTTTACTTATAATGAAATAAAAGCAACTGTTAATTATAGGAAACGGGTTAGTGAATTGAAACAAATTAATAAATGAAATAATTTCGGATTGCGGAATTCGGATTGCGGATTGTGTTATTGCTTATCGAACGATTGATCTAAATGGATTGCAAAATCTGAAATTTAAATAATGCAGAAGGTCTTGCTTGCTACCCTAATCCGAAATCCGTATTCCGAAATCCGAAATAAAATCCACCAAAGCACTATCAAATGAACTTGAAAGAAGAAATCCTCGATCGCCTCGACGAAGCGGGCTATCCTGAAAATGAATTTGCATTGCACTACGACGAATTTTTTACTGACATAGAAGATCAGGAAGTCATCGGTGTAAATATTCCATATAACAAACCGTCAACTCAGGATTTTTATCAAGTACTACAACTCATTGCAGAATATCCGGAAGTGGATAGTATTTATGTCCGCATTGCTGATGCTGATTACCCGCAGGATTGGTTTTATTCAGATGCGGTTTACATCATCGGACAAATGTCTGTTGATCTTGTCCGCAAGCTGACTGAGAATTTATATCCGGATGAAGTTGATGTTGGGTGGATGTATGGATTTCCTGCGAATTTGGAAAAGAGTCTTGAGAAGAAACGAGTTATCAGTCTATGGTGGGACTGAATTCAGTGTGGAGTGTGGGGTGTGGAGTGTGGTCTACCTAGCTATCAACTTACTCCTAAACTTAAACTTAAACTAATTTTTAGTCTGAGTGTGGAGCCAAGTTTTTAAACACAAGTCCACTAATTTTCCACACAAGAACACATCGCTGATCGTGAACTTGCTCCAACTTTTAGTGAACTTGTGTTAAAATTTCCTCTTGCAAGAGTGCTCTTCGAATTACGAATCTCGAATTACGATTTTTACTACCTTCGCACCCATGCCCTCACGCAAAAACATCGCCATTTTAGGCTCCACAGGAAGTATTGGTACACAGGCGCTGGAAGTTATTCGCGAACAGTCGTCGCATTTTAATGTGGAAGTTCTTACGACTAACAGCAATGCTGCTCTTCTCATTCGACAAGCGGAAGAATTTTCTCCCGAAGTTGTTGTCATTGCAGATGAAAGCAAATACGAAGAAGTTCGTGATGCTTTGCGTGAGCTTCCGATAAAAGTTTATGCTGGATCAGAAGCGATCTGTGATGTAGTGTCGTTGCCGGATGTGGATATGGTACTGACTGCCTTGGTTGGTTACGCCGGATTAAAGCCAACACTCAAAGCGCTTGAAGCAAAGAAAAATATTGCACTTGCAAATAAAGAAACATTAGTTGTAGCTGGTGAACTTGTCACTTCGCTGGCGATTGAAAATAATTGCAGCATCTTTCCTATCGATTCCGAACATTCTGCGATCTTTCAATGTCTGGTTGGTGAAGCAAATAATGCAGTGGAGAAAATTTATCTCACCGCTTCCGGAGGTCCATTTCGCGGACGTGATAGAGAATTTCTTTCCACAGTGCGAAAAGAACAAGCGCTGAAACATCCGAATTGGGATATGGGCGCGAAGATCACGATCGATTCGGCAACGCTGATGAACAAAGGACTTGAAATGATCGAAGCCCGGTGGCTTTTCGGACTTGAACCTGACCAGATTGATGTAATCGTTCATCCTCAGAGTATTATACACAGTATTGCACAATTCGAAGACGGTTCAATGAAAGCACAAATGGGTTTGCCGGACATGAAACTGCCAATTCAATATGCTTTAGGTTATCCAAAACGCTTGAAATCGACCTTTCAACGATTCGACTTTTTGAATTATCCGTCGTTGACCTTTGAATCGCCCGATACAGAAACTTTTCGTAATCTTGCAATGGCAATGGTAGCTATGAAAAAGGGCGGAAATATGCCTTGTATCATCAATGCGGCAAATGAAATTGCAGTCGCGGCCTTCCTGAAAGATCAGATCGGTTTCCTGGAGATGAGCGACCTCATCGAAGACTGCATGAACAAGATCGCTTTCGTCAAAAAACCTTCTTATGAAGATTATGTAACGACCGACGAAGAAACACGTAGAAGAGCACTCGAATTTTTAAGTGTTCAATCCATTCCCAAAATAAAATAATAAACCTCTAACAAAAATAAATGTCAGCTTTAATCATGGCCGCTCAGCTAATTCTGGGCCTTTCAATACTCGTTACTCTTCACGAATTAGGACATTATCTCGCTGCACGTGCCTTCGGTATTCGTGTGGAGAAATTCTATCTGTTCTTCGATGCGTGGGGATTTAAATTTTTCAGCTTCAGAAAAGGCGATACAGAATATGGTATGGGCTGGTTGCCGCTTGGAGGTTATGTAAAGATCGCCGGAATGATCGACGAGAGCATGGACAGTGAAGCCATGAAAAAACCACCTGAGCCGTGGGAATTCAGAAGCAAACCGGCATGGCAACGATTGATCGTAATGATTGGTGGTGTAACAATGAACGTACTTCTTGGTATCGCTATTTACACAATGACATTGTTGAATTTCGATAAAGAATATCTGAGTAACGACAATGTTACAGACGGAATTTACGCTTACGACCTTGGACAAAAAATTGGTTTGCAGAATCACGATAAGATCGTTGCTATTGATGGAAAAAAGTTTGATCGTTTTAATGACCTTGTTTCTTCACGTGTGATTTTAGGATCAACGATCACAGTGTTGCGTGATGGAAAAGAAATTACGCTTCCTGTTCCTGATGGTTTTTATCGGGAGACAATAAAAGCCGGTAGAGGAAGTTTCATCTCACCGTATCAGGCACATTTAGAAGTTGACAGTATCATCAAGGACATGCCTGCGGAAGCAGCAGGGTTGCAGATGAAAGACAAGATCGTTAGTGTAAACGGTGTTCGTACATTTTCAATGGAAGCATGTCGCCGCATCATCAGCGAAAATAAAGGCAAGCCTATTACATTACAAATAGTACGAGGCGCAGACACATCGATGATCCAGCCGGTTGTTAATGATTCCGGTTTGATCGGTATCCGTTACCATGGTGAAATGGGCAATTATGCGCTGACAAAATATTCAGCAGGAACAGCATTGAAATACGGAGCCAGTGATGCCAAGGAAGCTATCGTTTCCAACATCAAAGGACTTAAACAAATTTTCACAGGAAAAGAAAAAGCAAGTGATTCACTGCAAGGTCCGATCGGAATTGCAACGATCTATGGTGGAGTGTGGGATTGGTATCGTTTCTGGACGATCACCGGACTACTTTCTATGGTACTTGCCTTCATGAATATTTTACCGATCCCTGCTCTCGACGGTGGACACGTAGTGTTCCTTGTAATCGAAGCCGTAACACGCAGAAAATTCTCCGACAAATTTATGGAGCGTGCACAAGTTGCCGGAATGGTGATCTTGTTATCGTTAATGGTGTTTACAATTGGAAATGATATTTGGAAACATGTGATTAACTAACCCGTTGTTCGCCCTTCGACTTCGCTCAGGGACCGTCTTATAATAGGTAATGTGTGAATTTTTTGCGAAGAAAATTTAACCTTAATTTTAAAGCATTTTTCTTCGCAAAAAATTCACACATATCTGCCCAAAAGCCACGGTCCCTGAGCGAAGTCGAAGGGCGAACAACGGGTTAGTTAATCACATGTTTCCAAATATCATTTCCAATTGTAAACACCATTAA
>JAYUWA010000597.1:0-3072 GCA_043753795.1 Bacteroidota bacterium
CTGCAGATCGATGCACACTCCGATCTCCGTGAATCATATCATGACAATATTTATTCGCATGCATCAGTGATGAAACGTGTGCATGATATGACAGTACCACTTGTACAGATCGGAATCCGTGCACAATGCAAGGAAGAATCGGATCTGATCAAGTCGTCAGATATCATCAATACTTTTTATGCTCATCAGATCCGTAAGGATGATAAATGGATGGATAAAGCCATTGCATGTTTACCAAAACATGTGTACCTTTCAATTGATGCCGACGGTTTTGATCCATCGATCATGCCTGCAGTAGGAACAGCAGAACCAAATGGATTATTCTGGTCTGAGACATTGCAATTTCTCCGTAGAGTTTTCGCAGAAAGAGAAGTGATCGGTTTTGATGTTCTCGAATGTGCACCGATCGAAGGAAGTATTTTGTCAGAGTTTACGTTGGCGAAACTTGTGTATCGGTTGATCGGATATCATTCTTTGAAAAAGTGAAAAACGAAAAACGAATAGTGAAAAGTGAAAAGTGACCTTCCTTTTTTTTCACTTTTCACTTTTCACTATTGATTATTAATAAAGAAAAACAAACGAGCAGTTGATGAAAAAATTACTAATAGCAAACCGCGGCGAGATCGCCATTCGTGTCATGCGTTCGGCGCGGGAGATGGGTATAAAGACGGTTGCTGTTTTTTCGGAAGCTGATCGGAATGCTTTGCATGTACGGTATGCCGATGAAGCAGTTTGTATTGGTCCGGCGCCATCTTCGCAGAGTTATCTGGTGATGGAGAATATCATCAAGGCTGCAAAGGATACAGGTGCAGATGCAATTCATCCCGGCTATGGTTTTCTTTCGGAGAATGCTGCATTCGCTGACTTGGTAAAAGCTTCGGGAATTATTTTCGTTGGTCCGACGGGCGATTCCATGCGAATGATGGGTAGTAAGCTTGCTGCAAAAGCAACAGCAGAATCGCATAACATTCCATTAGTACCGGGAACAGCAAAAGCAATTGATGATGTCAATGAAGCGAAATTGATCGCAGAGAAAATTGGATTTCCGATACTCATTAAAGCCTCTGCCGGTGGCGGTGGAAAAGGTATGCGTATTGTTCAGAATAAGGAAGAGTTTGAAGAGCAGATGAAACTTGCAGTTAGTGAAGCTATCTCAAGTTTTGGTGATGGAGCAGTTTTTATAGAAAGATATGTAGGTTCTCCACGACATATAGAGATCCAGGTGTTAGGCGATACACACGGCAATGTTGTACATCTCTTCGAAAGAGAATGTAGTGTACAGCGTCGTCATCAGAAAGTAATTGAAGAAGCACCGTCATCCGTTCTTACAGAAAAGATCCGCGAAGAAATGGGCCGCTGTGCTGTGCAAGTGGCAAAGGCCTGCAACTATTTTGGTGCAGGTACTGTAGAGTTTTTGCTCGATGAAAATCTAAATTTTTATTTTCTGGAAATGAATACACGGTTGCAGGTAGAGCATCCGGTCACAGAATATATCACAGGACTTGATCTTGTAAAAGAACAGATCAAAGTTGCAAGAGGCGAGAAGTTATCATTCAAGCAGGAAGACCTGAAAATTTTAGGACATGCAATGGAGATCCGTGTTTATGCAGAAGATCCTGAAAATAATTTTTTACCAGACATCGGTACATTGCAATCTTACAAAGCACCGCAAGGTCCGGGCGTACGATGTGATGATGCTTATGAAGAAGGAATGGAAATTCCGATCTACTATGATCCGATGATCGCCAAACTGATCACATACGGCAAAGACAGAAAAGAGTCGATTGAAAGAATGATCCGTGCGATCGATGATTATCAGATCAGTGGTGTAAAAACGACATTGCCTTTTTGTCGTTTCGTAATGAATCACGAAGCATTTGTGAGTGGAAAGTTCGATACACATTTTGTGAAGAATTACTTCGTTCCCGGAGCAGCAAAGTCATCCTCCGAAGATGAAATGAAAATAGCCGCTCTCTTGGCAGTAAAAACGTTGCAGAAAGGAATAAAAGCCACTGCAAACAATCTAACCGCTACTCCTTCCGTTTCCAATTGGAAACAAAACCGGCTGAGAAATAACGATTAGGCACGTTTGTTGGAATACTCTGAAAAATGAAAAAATCTGCAGTTTTTATTCTCTTTCTTATTAGCATTCTTGCTTCTTTTTCAGCTTTTTCACAAGACACTTTAAAAGGTAAAATGCTTCCTTACATCATTGAAAAGGAAGATACCATTTATGTAGTCAATTTAAATTGGGTAAAAGTCGAAGCAGAAGGTCCTGATTATTTAAAAAACCTACAGGCCTATTATCGCATGCGTTTTAATGTCATCAAAGTTTATCCTTACGCACGACTGGCTGCTGTGAAATTGAATGAAATGAATGCGAAGATGTCGACAATGAAAACCGACAGAGAAAAAAGAAAATACAGAAAAGGAGTAGAAGAACAAGTCCGCAAAGACTTCGAAGATCAGCTAAAAAAATTAAGCGTCAACCAGGGCAAAGTTCTGATCAAACTCATCGACAGAGAAACCGGTCATAGTTCCTATGAATTGATAAAAGACCTCAAAGGTTCCATGAATGCATTCTTCGCTCAAAGCATGGCCAAACTTTTCGGTCATGACCTCAAAGGCAAATACGACCCGATCGGCGATGATAAAATAATTGAATCGATTGTGCAGCAGATAGAGCGGGGGGAGATACAGTTTTGAAAAATTAAATGCATTGTTTTTTCGAAACCTATTGTCAATTCAACGGTAACTTCCAAATTAGTAAGCTTCTTCTAAACTGCTGACCCTGGAAGGGTCACATCTTGGCAGAAAAAAGAATACCCCGTAAACCCCGACCTCGAAGAGGTCACACATGATTTCGAAATTTTTTCTATGAAGTCAAGATAATAGGATGTCATATAAATCAAAAAAAATTTAATAGCAATGTCCACCGATCTTAGAATTGGATTAATGATATTCCCATTTCAAGCTCTCAGAAATTCCCCAGGCCGCCGACCTCGAAGAGGTCACATATTTGTAGAAAGCAAAATGCCAAGACCAACCCCGACCTCGGAGAGGTCGCACATG
>JAYUWA010000598.1:0-3072 GCA_043753795.1 Bacteroidota bacterium
ATGTGATACTCCAGACAAACTTTGAATTTTTTCTTCTCTATATTTTCAGGAGTAAGATTTAGATTGCAGTTTCTCAATTTATAAAGCTGACCGATCAGATCGAGTAAAGTATGGATCATCTTCACCGGAGTATACGGACCAAAGTATTCAGATCCGTCTTTGATCATTTTGCGTGTGATAAAAATTCTTGGAAACTGTTCGTTTTTAATACAGATCCAAGGATACGTTTTATCATCCTTAAGATTTACGTTATACCGTGGTTGGTGTTTCTTGATCAGACTATTCTCCAGCAGGAGTGCGTCCATCTCAGTATTAACGACAAGAATTTTTATATCGGCAACTTTACGAACCATAACAGTCGTCTTGCCATTTTCATGAACATCTTTCTGAAAATACGAACTGACTCTTTTCTTCAATGACTTCGCTTTCCCGACATACAACAACAGTCCCTCCTTATCATAAAACTGATAAATACCCGGGCTATCGGGGAGGGTTGAGAGGAGTTCGGGGATTTTCAATTTTTCAAGTGAGTAGTAAGTAGTGAGTAGTAAGTAGCACGATTTACTTACTTTCAATAATATGGTATGATTAAAGAGGAACCCGAATCGAAGCCATTCGTTATTTGTTATTCGTTATTCGCTATTCACTATTCAGTTTTCGTTAATTCTAAAGTCCGTGTTCCGCCAATAGAAACGCCATCGCCCCCATTGCTGCTGAACCAAGAAGCAGTTCGCGTTTATTAACTTTATCCCATGTATCAGATGCAGCATGATGATAATCGAAATACCGTTGAGAATTCACGTGGAGTCCCATTAGTGGAACATTGAATTTTTCCATTGGGCCTATATCAGCACCAGCGCCTTCGCGGGAAAAATCATATACACCATATTCTAAAAACAGTGGCGCCCACTTTCTGATCTTTGCCTTTTTTTCTTCAGTCATATTCAATCCGAATCCTAAAGGGAGAAATGCACCGGCGTCACTTTCCATAGCGGCAACGTGAACTTCTTTCTTTGCATTCATATTCGATGCATATTTTTGTCCTCCACGCAAACCGTTCTCTTCATTCATAAATGAAACTATTCGAATTGTTCGTTTTGGTCGCATGTTAATTGCTTTGAGAGTTCTTATAATTTCTATTGACTGAACAATTCCGGCACCATCATCATGTGCGCCTTTGCAATTATCCCATGAATCAAGATGTGCGCCAACAACAACATACTCATTAGGTTTTTCTGAACCGCGTACTTCACCGATCACATTGTGCGAAAGAACACTGTCCTTCATTTCGCAATTGGTTTGCATAAAGAATTTTGTTTCTTTATTTGCTTTTAGAATTTTGCTGAGAAGATTTGCACCGATTGTACTTATTGCAACACAAGGAATTTTAGGGATTGAATCGATGTACCGCATTGCTCCGGTATGTGGGAAATCATCAATTGCATTTGTCATGGATCTGCAGATAGAACCGATCGCTCCATACTTCGCTGCTTCTGACGGACCTTTCCAGCGATACTTTACAGCTTCGCCGTATGCTTCAAATGTATTAATGAATTTTTCATCGAATGGATGATTGAAGAATACGATCTTTCCTTCCACCATTGCTTTACCGAATTTTTCAAGTTCATCGAAAGTCCGTACTTCAATAATGTTTGCAGTCAAACCTTCTTTAGGAGTAGAGATAGAATTTCCAAGAGCTAGAATTTGCACTTCCTGCTTGTTACCTCCTGCTTCGAGAATAACACCTTTTTCTTTCGCACCACGCACCCAATGAGGCACCATTACATCTTCCAGAAAAACAGTATCAGCTCCCGCTTCAATCATTTTTTGCTTAGCCCACTCTACAGCTGTGCCGGCTTCTTTAGAACCAGCTAGCCTTGGACCGATATTTTCGGTCAAGTCGTACAGCCATTGATGACCGCGACCATTCTCCATGGTTTCGTTGTAGATTCGTCTGATAATTAGCGAATCTTTATTCTGTGCTTTTACAGAAGAAATCGTGATGAAAGCAGATAGGCAAATCAGGATAATTCTATGCATGGTTACTATTTTCGATCAAAAATAGTAAAAAAAGGGAACTATTATCTGTGCAAAATCTGCGAGTTCTGCGTGAGAAAATTTCTGTGTGTTTTTGTTTCCCGCAGATCTCGCAGAACTCGCAGATTTTGCGCAGAACTTTATGTATAGGTTTCCTCTTTATTTACTGCTTCAAGAATTGTCCTTTCACCTGACCATTGTTATTTGAGATCTTATAAAAGTATATACCATTTTCCAGATAATTTATATCAAGAAAATGTTTTGCAATTAAATTTAAATCATGAAAAACAATTCTTCCTTGTATATCACTGATCTCAATAGAATATTTTTTCGAGTTATCTTTTGCATTAAAAATCAAAACACCATTTGTGGGATTTGGTGAAAGACTCACTTCCAGATCAGAACTATTCTCATCAACTCCGACAAACAAAACCGTAACTTGTTGCGTTGTTGAGGCGTTGGAAGTACAACCTTCATTGACAACTGTGAGTGAAACGTTGAACAAAGCAGCATTATTAAAAATGTGTGTTAGGACATTTCCTGTATCCGCAATACTTCCATCACCAAAATTCCAGATTGCAAAAGTGTTATCTGATGAATTGGCAGTGAATACGACAGTATCATTTAAAAGTGCAGGTGAAGGAAAGAAAGAAAATGTTGCATCAGGATTTTTTATATGAACAACAAATAATGCTGTAATGGATTGCTGTGGTGATCCATTGTCTGTGGCAGTGATGGATATTGCGTGATAACCAGCATTGCTTTGAGTACCCACAATATATCCTGAAGTCGAACCAATATTTCCGGGAGAATTCTGAATTACTCCACAATCAGAAAGTCCAAAGAAATTGAATGCTGCTGTTGTTACCTGAGAAAGTTCCGGAGAGTAAAATTCAAAATCAACAATTGCAGTATCACCAATACAAATTTCAAGTGTATCACATATACCTGAATATTTCTGGAATGGAGCAATATTAGTTGAGTTACATAACCCAAATGTATAGGATTGATTATCGAGAAAATCAATTCCTGCTC
>JAYUWA010000599.1:0-3059 GCA_043753795.1 Bacteroidota bacterium
TTTACCATACAACCAACGTTACCGTCTAGTTTTACATAGTTCAGGTTATGCTCGCCTGCTTCTACTTCTGTTGCATCTTCTTCAGTAACATCACGCATAGCTAGGTAGTCAGGATGACGGAACAAACCGTTCTCATCGAAGTTTACTTTTGCATCTACTGCAATAATCTTATCGTCGGATGTTTTAAGAACAGGATTGATCTCAAACATCGATGCATCAATTGAATCGTATGCTTTATAAAGTGAAGCAATGAATTTTGTCATTTGTTTGAACGCTTCACCACTCAGTCCAAGATTGAAAGCGATCTTTCTTGTTTGAAATCCCTGAAGACCAACAGCAGGATCGATCTCTTCTTTGTGAATAAGATGCGGATTGTGTTCTGCTACTTCTTCTATGTCCATTCCACCTTCTGTCGAGTACATGATAATATTTCTACCCGTCTGACGATTCAGAAGAACGCTGACATAAAATTCTTTCGTTGGAGAAGCACCCGGATAATATACATCTTGTGCTATCAATACTTTGTTTACTTTCTTTCCTTGCGGACCAGTCTGCGGAGTAATCAGATTCATTCCGATAATATTCGTCGCCCGTTCCTTAACTTCATCCAGACTTTTTGCAAGTTTCACACCACCGCCTTTTCCACGGCCACCGGCATGGATCTGAGCTTTGATGACCCACCAGTTAGTTCCGGTAGTTTTTGTCAACTCTTTAGCGGCTTCAACTGCTTGTTCCGGAGTATCAGCTACGATCCCTTCCTGAATGCCTACACCAAATGATTTTAAAATCGATTTTCCTTGATATTCGTGAATATTCATAGATAGTATTAGTAAACAATGTCAACATGGCATTGCGGCCACAAAAATAAAATTTTTAAGCTATCGCAGGGGAAATATTTAAGAAATGTGGATAAGTGTTGGGATCGAGATTTGTAATTCGTGATTCGTAATTCGTATGCGTTACTGAAGAACCGAGTATCAACTTCTACAGTTAAGTTATCAAACACATTTGTAGCACTTTAGACCTTAAAAGCCCTTGGATTCAAAAATCAGAAAGTGGTTTCTACTACTGATTCAAATATGTCTTTTTAATAAACTTCACATGATGGCGCTCGTGGACAAGGACCATATAGATTAAAGCCCGGATGCTTACTTCTGCTCCATTTGCAATACCTACATCGTCCAGAGTATTTTGATCCAGATTCAAAATCATATGAACTGTAGATTGACGAACGGCATATAATTCTTCACCGATGTCCTTCAAAGTTCTGACTGAGAAATTGCTGTTTCTAACGTAATCATTTTCTTCAAATCCGGGTAAAGCCTGTCTTTCTCCACGCATAAAGCAGCAGATCCTATAAGTCAAAATTCTTTCTGTGTCAATTAAATGGCCGAGTACTTCTTTGACTGACCACTTTCCTTCCTGATAGCGATTATCTCCTTGGCGTTCGGGAAGAGATTTTATAAACTGATGTGTCATTTCGCCTTGTGCAACCAGACCTTTGAACATATCATTTTCCATAATATGCTGGCGATATGATTCATAATATTCACTGATAGTTCCGGGAACAGGTGGTAAAATTGGTGTAGTCATATGGGATAATTTTAGTTGATGCAAGATAGTACAATTACCTTCCTGTTGATATTATTAACTTTTCATTAACCGCAAATATCTCTGCAGTTTATTACGTTTGTCTCTACACACAGAAACAGATGCATAAGTATTTTTTAGTACTCGCAATTTTCCTTTTTTCAAACAATTCGCATGCCGAAACAATTCCTAAAACGTATCAGGCCACAGTTGCTTCGGGTGAGGTAAAGATCGACGGCGAGCAAAATGATGCGGCATGGAGTTCTGCAATTATTGCCGGCGATTTCATACAACTGGAACCTGTGGAAGGAGCTCCGGTTACCCAAACAACAGAGGTTAAAGTTATTTACGATAACACAGCAGTCTATGTATTTGCACAGATGCACGACTCGCATCCTGATAGTATCTTACACGAATTAGGAAACCGCGACGAAGGCCTCGACCTAAATGCTGATGGATTTCGATTTGCTATCGATCCATATAATAAACGTCAAAGTGGTTATGTTTTTGTAATTACTGCATCCGGTGTACAGACAGAATACCTGGATGACGATATAACTTTTGATGCTGTCTGGCAAAGTGCTGTGAAGATCAATTCTACAGGTTGGACAGCAGAGATGAAAATTCCATATTCTGCAATTCGTTTTCCGTCTACACAAACACAGACATGGGGATTGCAATTTGCCAGATCGATCCGTAGAAATCGTGAATATGATCAGTGGACATTAACTCCGAAGGAGATCCAGAATAAGATGTTGTACTGGGGAACGATGGCGGGTATTCATGATATTGAACCACCGGTACGTTTAACTCTGACTCCTTATTTTTCAGTATATGCTGACAGAGCTCCTCGGTTTGAAAATGGTATCCAAACCGGTTACGATAATTCATTTGGGTATACAGGTGGAGCAGACTTGAAATATGGAATTGATGAACGGTTCACTGTCGACATGACTTTACTTCCTGATTTCAGTCAAGTACAAAGTGACAATAAGGTCAAAAACCTTTCGGCTTTTGAAACGATCTATGATGAAAAAAGACCATTCTTTAAGGAAGGGACTACTCTTTTTTCCAAAGGAAATTTGTTCTATTCGCGAAGAATCGGTGATACTCCGGGACTTTTTTATGATGCTCCTTACCTACTTGCAGAAGGTGAAATTCTGGAGAAAAACCCGGATAAGGCTCGTCTTGTGAACGCAACTAAATTATCGGGTCGAACTGATAAAGGTCTGGGAATAGGAATTTTAAACGCAATTACTGCAAACACTTATGCACGAATAAAAAAGGCTGATGGAACGTATAGAGAGTTGATAACTGAACCGCTGACGAATTTCAATATTGTCGTTCTTGATCAGCAGTTGAAAAACAATAGCAATGTTTCACTGATCAATACAAATGTCACCAGAGATGGAAAAGCAAGAGATGGAAACGTCACAGCCCTACGGGGAGCTTTTCAGGATAAAAAGAAT
>JAYUWA010000600.1:0-3049 GCA_043753795.1 Bacteroidota bacterium
TGCATTAGCGAAAGTTCCTCATACGATGTCGTAAAAACCGCCGGAATTGCCAGTAGAAATAGGATCAATGGAAGTTGTCCCCTGTGCTTAAAAAGCCAATTTCCTTCTTTTTCGAGAGAATGCAGTAGTGCCATAGTCGTTGCGAAGGTATTATCATTTTTGAGGTTTTCAATAAAAAAATGACTATCTTCGCTTCCCCTGAAAATCAGGAAGTAATTAATTTTAAGTAACATAACGTGAAGCAGGAAATCAAAGCGAAGAAAAAAGTAAAATTTTCATTGGAATTCGAAATCAAATCGTCTACTAAAATATTGTTTAATTACCTCAGTAATGCAAGTAGTCTGGAAGAATGGTTTGCTGATAAAGTAACCATCCGCGAAGGTGATTATGTTTTTCATTGGGAGGGTTCTGAACAACGCGCACAGATCATTGCTAAAAAAGATAATCAAATGATCCGTTACAAATGGGTCACTGATGAAAAGAAAGATGATACTTATTTTCAGTTTGAAATAATCCAGGACGAGATCACATCTGATATCGCTTTAGTCGTAACCGATTTTACCGACGAAGATGAGAAAGAAGAAAACGAACTTTTATGGAATAGTCAGATTCATACTCTGATGCACATTCTCGGTTGCTAATCACGCAACAGTTCAAGAAAAATTTCTAACGTCTCCTTCCCTACAGGAATTACATTTTTATATTCCGTTATTGGAAGTCTCCGCGTAAGTTTTACAAAATCTTTACTCAGCAGAATTTCTTTTGCATGATTCAAATTCTCAGTTGAATTCAACGGTAGGTAATTGTCTTCCCCAAGATGGTATTGCCATGGACTTTCATTCACACAAAAAAAAATTTCTTTATTGGCAAGTTGTTCAAAGTTCCGCTTAAGTTTTTCTTTGAACTTCTCCCACGCTTTGCCTTGTATGTGAAGCGTAAATGTAAATTCATTTCCCCACCAAAACATAGACCGGAATGCTAAGACAGTTTGTTTGCTGAACATCCTCGGACAATCAAGCAAAACGTATGGGTAAAGTTTGTAATTCTCACCTCTGAAGATCTTTCCGGATGCAGCATTCAATCCGTCAACATTCAATGCAGACTTTGAAAAAACAGATTTTAATTCGCTTTCAAGCATGCCGAAAAGCTCAACCATTTTCAATGTTGATGAATGTTTTAATTCGAAGAATTTCCGGTCCACTAAAACCTGCATTTCCTCGTTACTAAAGTTCAAAATATTATCTTGCATCCGCTTTAACTGAGCAACAAATATAACGTGAAGAAATTAACTCTCCTTGTTTTAAGATCATTTGCCGGCCCAATGCTGGTGACTTTTCTGATCTCTTTGTTTGTGCTCCTGATGCAATTTTTATGGAAATACATTGATGATCTGGTAGGTAAAGGTCTGGAATGGTACATTATCATTAAACTGATGGTCTATGTTGCAGTTACTCTGGTCCCGCTGGCTTTACCGCTGGCTTTACTCCTTGCTTCTATCATGACCTTCGGTAATCTGGCTGAACACTTCGAACTGACAGCCTTCAAATCTGCAGGTATTTCTTTGCAAAGAGTTATGCGGCCGCTGATCATAACTGCATTCCTGATCTGTGGTTCGGCTTTTATATTCAGTAATTACATTCTTCCGATCGCTAACCTGAAAATGAATGCGCTTCTGTACGATGTTCGTCAACAGAAACCGGCATTGCTTATTCAGGAAGGTATCTTTTACAATGGGATCGATGGGTACTCGATTAAAATCGGTGAAAAGTCTGACGATGGACATACTCTGAACAACCTGATGATCTATGATCATACGATGAATCAGGGAAACACGAAAGTGATTCTGGCGGAACGTGGAAAAATGGCCATGTCTGATGATGAACGATACCTCATTCTTAATCTGTACAAAGGTTCTTCATACGAAGAAAAAGAAAGTCGTCCCGGGAAAAAATCTCATCCCATGATGCGAACAGAGTTTGAAGAAGAAACAATTAGAATGGATCTGAGCTCTTTCAAAATGACAAGAACTAATGAGCAGTTATTTCGTGACAATTATCAGATGTTGAATCTTAATCAACTTGCATATGCGTCTGATTCGATTGAAAAAAAGATCAATGAAAGAAAAGAAAGTTTTTATCGGGTGATCTTACCTACACTCAATGTTGATACTATTCCTCCTAAAGATCTCAGAGAAGTGAAATTCAAAGAGAAAAAATTCATCGACAATTTTCCTCATGACAAGCGGATTGCCATCACAACAAGTGCATTGTTTGCGGCAAGAAACCTGAAAAGTCTGACCAACGATACATTCAGAGATATCGATATGAAATCACGGACTCTTGCCCGGCATAACATTGAATGGCAACGAAAGTTTACTCTCTCATTTGCATGTCTGATCCTCTTCTTTATCGGTGCACCGCTTGGAGCAATTATAAAGAAAGGCGGACTAGGAATGCCAATGGTCGTTTCGATATTATTCTTCGTGATCTTTCATATTCTTTCCATCACCGGAGAAAAATTTGCACGTGAAGAAGTACTAAAACCATTCGAAGGAATGTGGCTTTCAAGTCTTGTATTATTACCGATCGGACTTTTCCTGATCTATAAAGCCACTACCGATTCTGCATTATTTGATAGTGATGCGTATAAGAAATTTTTCAGGAAATTTCTGGTAACAAAAAAACAACACACGTGAAGATTCTTCAGATTTGCCATAGAGTGCCATTTCCGGCTGTTGATGGAGGAAACATTGCAATGATGAACATGGCACTGTCATTGGCGCAAGCCGGACATGAAGTCTATCAGTTCAGCCTGAATACTTCTCGTCATTTTATCGACATGAAAACCATTCCTGTCGAACTGAAAGACAAATTGCACATGTCAGCTTCGTATATCGACACAAAGATAAAAGCTGCAGATGCCTTGCTAAATTTGTTTTCCAACCATTCCTATAATATGGTTCGATTCTTTTCCATGCATGTTGCAAACGATCTCTCCAAATTACTGGAACAAAATAAATTTGATGTCATTCAACTGGAGACACTTTTCT
>JAYUWA010000601.1:0-3048 GCA_043753795.1 Bacteroidota bacterium
ACACATATCTCTGCTGAGTATGGCGGTATCGGTGCTTTGGTGCATCAGCGAAACGGAGAGATTGAGATTAGTGAAGTCTATGAGGGCTTTCCTGCACAAAAAAATGATGTCCGTATTGGTGACAAAATTATATCGGTGAATGGAAATACTTCCAGCAACCGGACGGTCGATAACATCACTGAATACATGAAAGGGCAGAAGGGGACTTCTGTAAAAATAGTATTCAAACGAGAAGGAGTTGCAGAGCCGATCGAGAAAACGATCATGCGTGATGAGATCAAATTTAAGAACGTTCCGTATTTTGGAATGGTTGGCGAGAATACAGGATACATAAAACTTTCGCAATTTCTGGAAAATTCTGCTGCTGAAGTCAGAGATGCTTTGACTACACTCAAGCAAAATCCGAAGATGACTAATGTAATTCTTGATCTTCGTGGAAATGGTGGTGGTTTACTTAGAGAGGCAGTTGATATTGTAAATCTTTTTGTCGATAAAAATCAAAAGATCGTTTCTCAAAAGGGAAAAGTAAAAGAGATGAATATCGATTACTTTGCAAGTAAAACAGCAGTCGATACAGAAATTCCGCTTGCAGTACTGGTTGACCGCGGATCCGCTTCGGCATCTGAGATCGTAAGTGGTTCTATTCAGGAACTTGACAGAGGTGTGATCATAGGTCAACGTTCTTATGGCAAAGGTCTCGTTCAGCAGACGTATAATTTGTCATACAATACGCTTCTTAAAGTTACTATCGCTAAATATTATACGCCAAGCGGACGATGTATTCAGGCACTTGACTATACACATCGTAACAATGACGGAAGTGTTTCGAAATTTTCAGATTCACTTATCACTGAATTCAAAACTAAAAATGGTCGTTCTGTTTTTGATGGTAGCGGAATTTTCCCTGACATCTACACAGATGCAGATTACTATAGTCCTTTGGCAATAGCATTATTTTCAAATTATCTGATCTTTGATTTTGCAAATAAATATGCTCGTGAGCACAGTACAATTTCTGCTGCAAAAGATTTTACACTTGCTCCTGCTGAATATCAGGAATTCGTTTCTTTTCTGAATGGAAAAAAATACGACTATACCGATAAAACAGAAAGAAGAATTGAAGAGTTGAAGAAAACTGCAATTAAAGAAGAACATTATGATGTAATGAAAAGTGAATTCACAGCTCTTGAAAATAAAATGAAAGACTACAAATCAAAAGATCTTTTGAATCACGACGATGAGATCAAACAAATTCTTGAATCAGAAATTTCAGCACGCTACTATTTTCAAAAAGGACGTCTTGAAGCAAACTTTAAGAACGACCAAGAAGTGAAAAAAGCGATAGAAGTCTTTAATAATTCAACTCTGTATGCTTCAATTTTAAAAGGTGAAGGCATCTACAAAGTAATCGGCAAACCCGGAAGCGAAGTTCAGGCCAAAGCCAATAGCGAGCGGGAGATGGATGAGGATGAAAAAAACTGATGCCGCTTTATTTAGTACGAGTGTAGTGCTTTTGGTAGGTCAAAGGTCAAGGGTCAAAGGTCATGCGTGTCTGCGTAATTTTTGACCCTTGACCCTTGACCCTTGACCTTAGCTCCTTTGCCCCCTTAACCTGTTTTATTGTGTTTTGAATTGAACGGTTTCTTACCCTAAACCACTTGGCTTTTAGAACTAAATTCTTACGTTTGCAGACTTCTAAAACAACCTTATGGGACGTGCATTTGAGAAGAGAAAGCATAAAATGTTTTCTCGTTACGATAAAATGGCCAAAGCTTTTACTAAAGTTGGTCGTGAAATAGCTATAGCAGTAAAGGCCGGTGGTCCTGAACCTGAATATAATCCCCGATTACGTTCTGCCATCCTGAATGCCAAGGGATTAAATATGCCGAAGGACAGAATTGATGGTGCCATTAAAAGAGCATCGTCGAAGGATGAAGGCAACTACGATGAAACCATTTATGAGGGCTATGGACCGCATGGTGTAGCGATATTGGTGGAAACTGCTTCCGATAATACGACCAGGACTGTTGCAAATGTCCGGATGTACTTTAACCGTGGAAATGGTCAGCTTGGAAAAACAGGTTCTTTAGATTTCCTGTTCCAGCGAAAAGGTGTTTTCAGATTAGTGAAAGACGATAAATTAAATTCCGACGACCTCGAACTTGAATTGATCGATTTCGGTCTCGATAGCCTGGAGATGGATGAAGAAGAATTTGTAGTCTATACTGCTTATGAAGATTTTGGAAAAATGGCAAAGGCTTTAGAAGACAAACACATCAACGTAAAAAAAGCAGCTCTAGAACGCATTCCAGTTACAACAGTAGAATTAGAAGAAGCCCAGCAAGATGAGATCCTCGCTTTAATTGATAAGTTTGAAGAGGATGATGATGTGCAGGCGGTGTATCATAATCTTAAGTAGGTTCAAGGTTCAAAGTTAAAGGTTAAAGGTTCAAAGTTCAAAGTTGTCGCAGTAGTCACCTACAACGCCAACTTTGAACTTTGAACTTTGAACTTTGAACTTTGAACCTTTAACCTTTAACCTTTAACCTTGAACAATTATCTCATCAGATACATTTTTCCCCAACCTTTTTTAAAGTACTTATCAGCTTCGGTCTCGCGTTTTTCTATTGACATGCCGTTGAGTTCTGTTACGACACGATAGAGGTAAAGGCCGTTTGCAAGTTGATCACCGAATTCATCTTTTCCGTCCCATGCGTATTCTGTAATGTTTCTTCCGACATGGATATTTCCAAGTTCATTTTGCATGATCTCACGAACGATCTTTCCTGAAATGGTCATGATCTGAATTTTCATGTTTGTCGGAATTTCATTTCCTGTCAGCGTAAATACAAATTTTGTGGCAGTGGAAAATGGATTCGGGTAATTCAATACTTCCGTGATCGTTGATTTGTTGATCACTTCAAATTGGATCTTGTAATTATATTTTCCGGAGGCATTCAGACTTTTATCTGTTGCCGAAACATCGATCGTGTAAATTCCATCGTCAACAAGTATGGGACTCCAGGTAATTTTACAACTGTTTTTCGG
>JAYUWA010000602.1:0-3044 GCA_043753795.1 Bacteroidota bacterium
AACCCGTTGTTCGAAATTATTGCCCCTCGACTTCGCTCGGGGACCGTCTTATAAGTGGTAATGTGTGAATTTTTTGCGAAGAAAATTTAACTTCAATTTCGAGGGAATTTTCTTCGCAAAAAATTCACACATATCTGCCCAAAACCCACGGTCCCTGAGCGAAGTCGAAGGGCGAACAACGGGTTAATTACTAAAGGTTAGCTATTAAATATCCATAAAGCTGCACCATTGAAGTTATATCAACCTTATTTACTTTTTCATCGGGAGAATGCACATTTTCTTCTGCTGCTCCAATGAAACACCAATCAATCGGGTAGGGCTGTTTTTGGATTTCTGTTCCGTCACTGCCGCCGGCATTTTCAACCTCTAACTGGAAAGGAATATTACTTTTCTTGGCAAGTTCAATGATCTCACGAACAAATTTCTGACGCGGAATACCACTGTCGCGCATAGAGATCACAACTCCTTTTCCAGGATGAACACCTTCGGTGATCCATGTGATGTCGGATATCAATGCTTTCTTTATTTTATATTTCTCCCATAGAAATCTAGCTAGAAATGGAATACTTCCACCTCCATGTTCTTCCCAACACGAAAAAACGATTGCTCCATCCGTAATCGTTTCGCACAATTGCAAAGCATTCCAGACTCCTAAGCGGTTATCCATATAACAACATTGCACATTATCTGAATCCTCACGCCATTTATGCTTGAATGAAAGGTCTGTTCCTCTTTCTATTTCGCGGTAAAACTGATATGTGAGATCCCCGGCTTCATTTTTTCTTAGTGTACATTCAATTTCACCCTGACTGTCTTTTCCGGTTAGCAAGTAACCATCTTCTGTTTTTGGTCCACCTAATTTTACGATCTGATTTCCATAACGAACAGTGAATCCGATGTTATCTATATGAGCATAAACAGCAGTGCGTGGTTTGCCGAAAACCAAAACGATGCAATTCTGAAAATCATCTCCTGAAAAAATTTCAGGCTTAACTTTCCATGATTTCGAATTTTCATTGATAAATTTTAATAGAAACGCATGCATATCATCTTCATTACCTGACGGTGAATGTATTGCACAAAGTGTTTTTAGTAATTCCAATTGCTTGAGTTGATACATATATATAATAAGAAAATTAGGATTGAGGTTTGTAGATTTTGATCAAATCTTTTCCGAGATTAAATTCATCCTTAATTTTTCCGATGAATGTTGCAGATTTTGTACCTCCATTGAAGTGTTGCGGAGCAGTAATAGTTCTTATTTCATCCCAAAGCTCCAAATCAATATATTGTTGATGAATTTTGCTTCCACCTTCAACAAGAATAGATAATATTTTTTTGTCCAATGCAGTTTGATTGATTTGACTTAATATTTCTTTTGTAAAATCAATTTTAATGAATTCCAGATTCTCCTTGACTTCATCTTTTTTATTGTTGAATATCAATGTAGGTGCTTCTTTGTTAAAGATTGAATTTGACAAAGGCAATTTACATTCTTTATCAATAACCATTCTGGTCGGATTTTTTCCCGAGTAGTTTCGAACTGTCAAAGATGGATTGTCGATTGAGGCAGTTGAAGTTCCCACGAGAATTGCACTTTCTTCGCTTCGCCATTGATGAACAAGTTTATTGCTTAGTTCATTACTGATCTTCCGATTTTCAGCAGTCGGATTTTCGGCTGCGATAAACCCATCTACCGATTGTGCAAATTTCAGAATAATGAAAGGTCGATTTTTTTGATAGAAAGTAAAAAATCGTTTATTGACTTCATAACCTTCAGCTTCAAGTATAGATGTCGTAACATCAATTCCGGCAGCAATCAATTTATCAATTCCACTTCCCGATACTTCAGGAAAAGGATCTTGATTACTCACAAATACTTTTTTAAAACGATGTTTAATGATCAGATCACTACAAGGTGGTGTTTTTCCGAAATGAGAACATGGCTCCAGATTTATATAAATTGTAGATTCAGAAAGTAAATTTTCAAACCCATTTTCAATTGCATTGCTGATTGCATTGACCTCAGCATGTACTTCACCAAATTGCATATGAAAACCCTCACCGATAATTGAATCTTCATAAACAATCACAGCCCCAACCATCGGATTAGGAGCAACATTTCCTATACCATTGAGTGCAAGTTGAAAACAGCGATGTAAATATTTTTTTTCCGTCATAAAAGGGAGGTGCAAGGTATGAATTATCATCGTTAACAATCAATGAGAAAATGAATACCTTTGCGACATCAAAGAACCTCTTGCAATATTAAACTAAAATATGTCAAAACAAATCTCCTCCCTCGAGCCAAAAGAACTCTGGAATCATTTCTCACAAATCAATGCTGTTCCTCGTCCATCGAAAAAAGAAGAACGTATTATCGAATTCATGATGCAGTTTGGTAAAAATCTCGGTCTGGAAACTACAAAAGATGAGATTGGAAATGTGATCATCAGGAAACCGGCAAGTAAAGGAATGGAAGACCGCCAGACTATCGTTCTGCAAAGTCATCTGGACATGGTGCATCAGAAAAATGCCAATACGAAATTTGATTTCAGTACACAGGGAATCGAAATGATTGTCGATGGTGATTGGGTGAAAGCAAATGGTACGACATTAGGCGCAGATAATGGAATCGGAGTTGCAACTATTATGTCAGTACTTGCATCTTCAACTATTGAACATCCGGCAATCGATGCATTGTTTACGATAGATGAAGAAACAGGAATGACCGGTGCACTTAATTTGAAAGCTGGAGTATTAAAAGGCAAGATTCTTTTGAACCTCGATACGGAAGACGACAAAGAATTGACAATTGGTTGTGCCGGTGGAATTGATGTTACGGCAACCGGAAGTTACACGCACGAAGCAGCACCACCGAACACGGTCTTTTACGGTATCTATGTAAAAGGCTTGACAGGCGGGCATTCAGGAATGGATATTTATAAAGGCCGTGGTAATTCCAACAAGATCATGAATCGGGTGTTAATGACCGCTTTTGAGAAATTTAGTTTTCAGATCTCAAGTATAGATGGTGGAAGTTT
>JAYUWA010000603.1:0-3041 GCA_043753795.1 Bacteroidota bacterium
ATATCTTAGGTAAGCCGTATGCGGGAAAACCGCACGTACGGTTTGATGAGGGGGCAGGTAAGGGCAATTAGGTCCTTACCGCTCTACTCTACCGGGAGAAAAATTTTTCAACATGCGAGCTGAAAATTTGCATAGGTCAGTGTCTAAGAATACGCGGATTTCAGCAGATATGACGAAGAATGGCGCAAATCATTCGCAACTCTTGTTACGAATCTCGAATTACGAATTACAATTTCGAATTGCTACCTTTACATTATGAAAAAGTTATTGCTTACACTCTTGTTTCTTTCTGTGTTAGTAGAAATTGTTTCTGCACAGACAATCAAATTTTCTGATGAGATCAAGGAGAATAAAAATGCACGTTACATGCGTGTACTTGGATCTGATGAAGATGGAAATATTTATTTGCTGAGAAGTAACATCTCATTGGAAACAGATCGTGGTCGGTCAGGATTTAAGAGCAGAGTTTATTTCTTGCAATATATTAGTGAGGATCTGAAATTGATATGGGAAAAGGAATTGCGTACTTCCTTCGAAGACGGGCATATTGCAGATGTTCAGATGAACAACGGTAGGGTAGTAGTAGTTGGATTTTTGAATAATAAAAAAGCAAAGTCGTTTACTTTCTATATTCAGTCGATAGATAACAAAGGAAATTGGGTAAATAAACCTAAAGAAGTGGATCAGTTCATTGCTGATGATATCGACGAAGATGATAAGCCCGGCATCATTAGTTCACAGGATGAATTATCAATTGCATTCTCTTACCGGAAAGTTAGTACTGATAATAATTTTCAAGGATATCAGGTGCTTGTAATGGATACCGCTTTTAATGTTCAGTATAAAAAACAAATTGACATTGCGGCATCTATTAATACTTATATTCCTGTTTCATTCTTGCTTTCCAACCAGGCCTCTTTTTTTGTTCTGGGAATTCATTATACAACTGAGAAGAAAATTAAAAGTCAAGGACAGGCATTTTATGAGTTGTACGGATACAATCCGAAAACGAATCAAATAATTCATTCAGAAATTAAAAGCGACACAAAGTTTCTGACTGATGTAGGTTTTACAATAGATAACGCAAATAAGCGAGTTATAGCAGCCGGATTTTATTCAGACAAAACAACCTATTCCGTAGCCGGTGTGTTTTACAATGCATTCTCAGAAGACAGTTTAATTCAGCTTTCATCGCAAAACACTGCATTCCCGGAATCCTACATGCAGAAGTTCGTAGGGGAGCGGAAAGACGGTCGCAGCAAAGAGCTTGTCAATTATACAATCGATCGTCTGATCGTTCGCAGAGACGGTGGCGTAGCAATACTTGCAGAATCATTCAATCGTGCTGAGCGATCGTATTGGGATTATTACATGCAGACCTATGTTTACCACTATTATTATCACTACGGCAACATCATGATTTTATCTATCAACCCTTCAGGAGATATATTGTGGAACAATGTTGTGACGAAAGATCAGAACTCAATTGATGATGCAGGTTTTTCTTCATCTTACATAAGTTCAATCGTGACCGGAAAGATAATTTCTCTCTATAACAAATACATCGATGACAATTCATCTGTGCTCATGACAACGGTCGATGGAATAGGTGCACAAAAAACCGATGTGCTATTTAATGAAAACGAAAAGGTGGTAATAATTCCCAAATCCGCCAAACAAATAGATGAAGACACCATTCTCTTGCCGGCTTATAGGCAGAATCGGTTCTTTATACTAAAAGTTACTCTTTAACTAATAACTAACCCGTTGTTCGAAATTCAAAACGTTCGCCCTTCGACTTCGCTCAGGGACCGTGGCTTTTGGGCAAATATGTGTGAATTTTTTGCGAAGAAAATTTAATTTTAATTTTAAGGGAATTTTCTTCGCAAAAAATTCACACATATCTGCCCAAAATCCACGGTCCCTGAGCGAAGTCGAAGGGCGAACGTTTTGAATTTCGAACAACGGGTTAGTTAGTAATTATTCATTCAACTTCATTTTACTTCTTTATACTTCATTCCCCTTCATTCCACATCAATTCATCCCTTCCTTCAATCGTTCCGCATTCTCCGCCACCTGCAGCGCTCCAATCATCTCACCAATATCTCCATCAATAAATGCCTGAAGGTTATACATCGTTAAACCAATTCTATGGTCAGTGATTCGACTCTGCGGATAATTATATGTACGGATCTTCGCAGAACGGTCACCGCTTGACACCATTGTCTTACGTTGACGCGCTCTTTCTTCCATTACTTTATTGTATTCCAATTCATAAATACGGGAACGTAAAACGGTCATTGCTTTCTCGAAATTCTTTATCTGCGATTTTTGATCCTGACATTGCGCAACGATTCCTGTTGGAATATGTGTTAATCGGACTGCTGAATAAGTTGTATTCACAGACTGACCGCCGGGTCCTGATGAACAGAACAAATCTTTTCTGACATCATTCGCTTTCACATCGATATCAAACTCATCTGCTTCAGGTAACACAGCAACAGTAGCCGCTGAAGTATGAACACGTCCTTGCGTTTCTGTTTGAGGAACACGCTGAACACGATGAACGCCGCTTTCATATTTCATAATGCCATATGCGCTTTCGCCACTAACATTGAAAATAATTTCTTTAAAACCACCGGAAGTACCATCCGTAAAGTCTACTAGTTCAGTTTTCAATCCACGACGTTCGCAGAATTTCTGATACATACGGTAAAGTTCGCCTGCGAAAATAGAAGCTTCATCACCACCTGTTCCTGCTCTGATTTCTACGATTGCATTTTTCTGATCTTCCGGATCTTTTGGAATTAATAAGAGCTTGATCTCTTCTTCCATCTTTTCACTGGTAGCAGATAATTCATCGTATTCCATTTTAGCCATATCACGGAACTCGTCATCTTTTTCTGAAGACACTAATTCGCGCGCATGTTCTAAGTTGCTGACAACATCTTTATACATTGCATATTTTGAAACGATGACTTGTAATTCTTTATACTCACGATTCAATTGAGCAAAACGTTTCATATCAGACATAGCTGCAG
>JAYUWA010000604.1:0-3036 GCA_043753795.1 Bacteroidota bacterium
GTTGTCATACTATTTGTATTTACGCAGGGTCTCAATGGTATTTATCATTTTTTTATTGGTATTATTCCTCACAGTAGAGATTGCCTTTCTGGTAGCTAACCTCGAAAAATTCCCGCATGGAGGCTGGTTAACGATATTAATTGCAGGTGCATTGATCTTCCAGATGTGGGGATGGTATGCAGCGCGTAAGATCAGAAACCGATTTGTAGAATTTGTAAAAGTGAAAGACTATCTGAACTTATTGCGTGATCTGAGTCATGATTTTTCTATTCCTAAATATGCGACACATTTGGTTTATCTGACAAGTGCAAACATGACGGATGAGATAGAGGCAAAGGTCATTTATTCCATTTTGCAAAAGCAGCCAAAGCGTGCAGACATGTATTGGTTTGTTCACGTAGACGTAATGGATGAGCCGTATACAATGGATTACAAAGTTGTTGAATTGATAAAAGGAAACATTATCCGCATTGATTTCCGTTTAGGTTTCCGTGTAGAGCCGCGGATCAATCTTATGTTCCGTAAGGTGGTGGAAGATATGGTGAAGAATTTCGAAGTAGATATTACTTCAAGATATGAATCGTTAGGAAGAAAAAATCTTATCGGCGACTTCCGTTTTGTTGTAATGGAAAAATTCCTGAGCTATGAAAACGAATTGCCATTCTATGAAAAGATCATTCTCGACTTCTATTTCTTTTTCAAACATGTTTCTCTTTCAGAAGAAAGAGCATTTGGTCTGGATACAAGTAGTGTAACGATTGAAAAAGTTCCGCTGATAGTAAATCCGATTGGAGAGATCAATCTCAAGCGAATAAAATAATCCAAGGGCGTTCTGTGTGACGCCCTTTTTAATATCTATACGATGTCATTAAAATCAAAAAGTCCGCACGACTCACTTACAATAAATACTGAATTAGTTTTACCGAACGACACGAACACTCTCGGAAATTTGATGGGAGGACGTTTGCTGCATTGGATGGATATTGCTGCTGCAATTGCTGCACATCGCCATTGTGGCCGCATCGTTGTTACGGCCAGTGTGAATAATGTAAGTTTTAACCAGCCCATTAAACTTGGTGAAGTGGTAACCCTGCATGCAAAAGTTTCACGTGCTTTTAGTTCTTCGATGGAAGTTTTTATCGATGTATGGGTAGAGAACAATTCAACCGGTCAGAAAGTAAAATGTAACGAGGCCATCTATACATTTGTTGCTGTTGACCAGTTGGGCAATCCGATAAACGTTCCACCTTTAATTCCGGAGACGCAAGAAGAAAAGCAACGCTATGACAGTGCTCTTCGCCGCAGACAATTATCGTTGATACTGGCAGGGAAAATGAAACCTGCGGAGGCTACGGAGTTGAAGAGGCTTTTTGAGGAATAATTTTTTTAAAAGCATATCATACGTTTTTAAAACACAGAGAACATAGAGTTCACAATGAGTACATAGATTTTCTTGGTGTTTATGAAAATGCTTTTTCTTTCCCGCAGAGTGCGCAGATTAGCGCAGAAAAATTGCTGAAAACATTCTATGAACTCATTGTGAACTCTATGGTCTCTGTGTTTTAAGAATTATCTAAGAAGATCTTTTCAGTGATGCAAATCGTTAAAGACAAATTCTTATCTTGCTATCTCCTAAAGCCAGAATTCAATACCCAATTAGAATTATCCATCAATCAAAATGAAAAAACTCTGCACCTTATTATTGTTACTGGTAATTTCAGCAACATCATTTTCTCAACAAGCAAAATATAAAAAAGTGAAAATCTGGTTTGATGGCAAGCAGTCATCACAACTTGGAAAACTTGGTGTTGACCTATTAGAAGGCGAACATAAAAGAGGAGTCTGGTTTGTGTCTGATTTCAGCGAAAGCGAATTGACACGAATAGAACAAGGTGGATTTCGAACAGAAATACTAATTGATGACGTTCAGAAATTTTATCGTGAACGTGCACAAAGACCCACGCAACAGCGTGTAAGCAGCGTAACGTGTGGTACAATTCCTCCGACCTATACGACACCTTCCCATTTTTATCTGGGTGAGATGGGTGGATATTTTTCTTATGCTCAGATGATAGATATTATAGATTCAATGGCATTGTTATTTCCATCGTTAGTCACAGTGAAACAACAGATCGATCCGGTTCTTACCATTGAAGGTAATCCGATCTACTATGTAAAAATTTCTGACAATGCCAATGTTGATGAAACAGAACCTGAACTTCTTTACACTGCTCTTCACCATGCAAGAGAAGCGGAATCATTATCACAATTGATTTATTTCATGTGGTATCTGCTTGAAAATTATTCAACAGATCCAACAATCCAATCGCTGGTGGATAATACGGAAATGTATTTTGTTCCTTGTTTGAATCCGGATGGATACATGTTCAATCAGATGACAGATCCGAATGGTGGTGGAATGTGGCGGAAGAATAGACGCGATAATATGGATGGAGAATTCGGTGTTGACCTTAACAGAAACTACGATTACTTCTGGGGCTTTGATGATAATGGTTCATCGCCAGTAACGGCAGATGAGACGTATCGTGGAACAGCACCATTTTCAGAACCGGAAACACAAGCGATCAGTAATTTTTCTGCATCCCGTGATTTTAAATTTGCATTGAATTATCATACATACGGAAATCTGCTAGTGCAGCCATTCGGATATTTACCGGACCTATATCCACCGGATTCTGCAGCGTATTCGATTTACGGAAATGCGCTGACTGCAGAAAACAATTACAATAACGGTCCCGCAAACCTCACGGTGAATTATGTTGTGAATGGAAATTCAGATGACTGGATGTATGGTGAGCAGGTGGTGAAGCCGAAGATCTTTGCATGGACACCGGAAGTTGGTTTGCAGACAGATGGTTTCTGGCCGGCACCTGATAGAATTATTCCATTGGCGAATGATAATATTTACTCCAACCTGATGCTTCCTAAACTTGCAACAAAATATGCCAAGGTTACACATCTGGTAGAATTGAATGTTGGTCAGTTGGGAAATTATTTTGCTTACGACTTAAATGT
>JAYUWA010000605.1:0-9233 GCA_043753795.1 Bacteroidota bacterium
ATGTGAGTCTCTTTTTCGTCTCTGAATTCTTTTGTAATCTCAATGGAACTATCGCGACCTATAACAATTTCAAAATGTTGTTTGCTTGGAACAGGTTCATCAAAACCGAAGACTTCGTTCAAAGCACCTAGGACCTGTGAACCGATCAATGTTCCGCCATTTCTTGGGAATGCAGCTAATGCCTGCAATGCATCGGGCGACAATGATGCACCGGAAACAATTGGATAGACCATTACCACATTGCTCTGTAGTGCACGACGATAATCAGTTGTGATCAGAAACGGTACACCTATTGATTTTAATCCGTGTGCAATTCCTAACCATGATGCTGTGGTATCTGTCAATAGAATCGCCAATCGGCTTGAACTTCCTGAAGAGTATTTAGTCCATGAAGTTGGTACTTTTTGTTGTAATACTGATTTGTCTTCCGGACCACGGACACCATTTGCTACAAAGACTTCGTTTTTCCTGACATCATAGGTTTCCGGATATTCATTCTTCTTCAATGCTCCGATTTCATCACCCTGCTTGTCTGATCCACATCCTGATGAAAAACAGAGTGCGATCAGAGCTAAAAAAGCGTATGATAGATTTTTTGCAATCAAACTTCTAAACATGTAGTGGATCTGGGTCTTCCCGTAAATTGTTATATGGCAAACATAATAAAAAAAGGCAGAAAATCAGAACTAAAAAAGCAGTAATTAACAATGCTTCAATTGATAACAACGAGAAATTTTACAGAAAAGTCAATTTGATCTGATTGCATCTACAGGATTCATCTGAGAGGCCTGATATGCAGGAATGTAACCGCTGATAATTCCAACTACTGCACTTATCAATATGCCCATCATAATGTTTGCAAAAGACAAAGTTATGTCCATTCCGGTACCCATTGATACCAAAACAGTGAGTATATAAATAATTCCTAATCCAAAACTTCCACCGATAATGCAAAGCACAATTGATTCAATCAGGAATTGAAGAAGGATGAAATAGTTTTTTGCACCTAATGATTTCTGAATTCCAATAATTGGCGTTCGTTCTCTCACAGAAACGAACATAATATTTGCAATACCAAATCCGCCGACAATAATACTGAAGCCTCCGATTATCCAGCCCGCTAATCCTAAGGTGCTGAACAGATCATCAAGACTTGAAGAGAACATACTGGTTTCATTCAATGCAAAATCATCGGACTCCTGCGGTTGCAGTCTGCGGATCGATCGCATTGCACCTCGTAGTTCGTCTTTCATTTCGCCATTCGTTACATTCTCATTTGCTTTAACTAAGATGTATGGATCTATATTGTTGGACCGAAGGTTGACCAGATTTCTTGCAAAGTTTACAGGAATAATTACTGTATTGTCGAATGAATTATCAAATGTACTACTACCTTCTCGTTTCAAAACTCCAATAACAGTGTGCTTGAATTTTCGGATGATAACAGATTTTCCGATTGCATTACCTTTTGGAAAAAGTGCTCTACTTACATCGCTGCCCAGAATGATCAGCGGTCTTCCACTGGCAAATTCGCTTTCAGTAAAAAAACGTCCGTCTTCAATTTCAAAATTGCGTACACGATCAAAATCTTCAGAGACGCAACTCACCATTACATTCTCAATTGAGCTGCTTTCGTACTTGATGGTTTGTCCGCCGATATCAGCCGCATAAGCAATGGAATTACTTGTTGTAATTTTTTTTCTCAGCTCGCCGAGTTCTTTTATTCCCGGCAACGGACGATTCATATATTTCCACCACGGATATTCGTCGCCACCTTCAGGAGTCCAGGGCCACTTTTGAATATAAATCACATTATTTCCTAAGGATGAAATATCTGCGCGGATCTTGTTCTCTAATGAATCGGTAGCAGTGAAGACTGCTATAATAGCAAAGATGCCGATCGTTATTCCCAGTAAAGAAAGAATAGTGCGCAGCTTATTTACCCGCAAAGCTTCTATTGCAAAGAGGAAACTTTCCCGAATAAGTCTTAATACCAGTTTGAATTCCGATTTCTTCGCCACCCGACAAAAGTAGGATTATGATCGGGACCTGAAAGGGGGTTAACTCAATTTATGAAATAAATAGGATTGCGGATTTCGGATTGTGCAGCCCTAATCCGCAATTCGAATTCCAAAATTCTCTACTTCCAATTCGCATTTTTTATTTCCAATGCTTGGTTTTCCAAGCCTCTTATTTTGCTAAAATTGCACTGAATTCAAGGGAAAATGAAAGCCATCAAAAAAATCAATAGCGCACTGATTTCTGTGTATTTTAAAGATAATCTGGAACCAATTATCAGAAATCTGCACCGTTTGGGAGTAACACTTTATGCAACAGGCGGAACTCAGGAATTTATAGAAAACCTTGAAATCCCTGTCGTTGCGGTTGAAGATGTAACCGATTACCCTTCGATCCTCGGCGGTCGTGTTAAAACGCTTCATCCCAAAATTTTTGGAGGTATACTCAGCAGACGCGAACATTTGGGTGATATCACTGAACTTGAAAACTTCCATATCCCTGAAATTGACCTTGTTATTGTTGATCTGTATCCTTTTGAAGCAACTGTTGCGTCCGGTGCCGATGAGCAAAACATTATTGAAAAAATCGATATCGGTGGTATTTCACTGATCCGGGCTGCAGCAAAAAATTTCAAAGACGTTTTGATCATTCCTTCAAAAGACCAATACGCTTTTTTGTCTAATATCCTTGAAAAGCAAGACGGAGAATCATCTCTTGAAGATCGCCATCTGATGGCTACGCATGCATTTGCAACTTCTTCGCACTACGATTCAGCGATCTTTAATTATTTCAATAAAGATCATCAGCTGAATCTTTTCCGACAAACAGCGAATGAAGCGAAAGTGCTTCGTTATGGAGAAAATCCGCATCAATCGGGAATTTTCTACGGTAATTTCGAGGAACTTTTTGACAGATTGAACGGCAAAGAAATCTCTTACAACAATTTACTTGATGTTGATGCTTCTATTTCCCTTTTGAAAGAATTTGAAGAGCCAACGGTCGTTATCGTTAAACATAATAATGCCTGTGGACTGGCTTCACGCAAAACAATTGAAAAAGCATGGGAAGATGCTTTGGCCGGAGATCCGGTGTCTGCTTTTGGTGGAGTGATTTCTGTGAACCGAAAAGTGAGTATTGAACTTGCTGAGAAAATGAATTCCCTTTTCTTCGAAGTAGTGATCGCTCCTGAGTTTGATGCAAAAGCTGTTGAACTGCTTGCTACGAAAAAGAACAGAATCATTTTGAAAAGTAAAAAAATTGAATTCCCTGAATTCATGTCAAGATCAGCATTGAATGGTATCCTTGTTCAAAGTCGCGACAACAGTACTGAGAAAGTTGCTGATATGAAAACAGTAACAATAATTGCTCCGACAGAATCACAGTTAATCGATCTGGAGTTTGCAAATAAAATTGTAAAACACACCAAGTCGAATACGATTGTAATTGTTAAAGACGGACAACTTCTTTCAAGTGGAACCGGTCAGACTTCAAGAGTAGATGCATTGCAACAGGCAATTGCAAAAGCTCAGCATTTCAAATTTGATCTCAACGGTGCTGTAATGGCATCAGATGCCTTTTTTCCTTTTCCGGATTGCGTGGAAATTGCAAACAAAGCAGGAATAAAAGCGATCATTCAACCTGGTGGTTCAGTAAAGGATCAGGAATCGATTGACTATTGCAATCAACACAACCTTGCAATGGTAACTACGGGCAAACGCCATTTTAAGCACTAAACCGTCTTTAAAATTTATTAAACAAATTGAAATAGATAAAACTATCTCTTTGAATTTGCGTATAGATGGGACGAAAGTGCATACTGACTATTTCAAAAACCTAATACCGGCCCTATGGGCTCATTGAACGCATGGGATTGTTCGATTTTCTAACTCAAGAAATTGCTATTGACCTGGGAACGGCCAATACGCTGATTATTCATAACGACAAAGTTGTGGTAGATGAACCGTCTATTGTGGCTATCGACCGTATGACCGGAAAAGTTATCGCTGTCGGTAAACAGGCCATGATGATGCATGGTAAAACGCACGAAAATATTAAAACGGTGCGCCCATTGAAAGATGGTGTGATCGCCGATTTTGATGCTGCTGAACACATGATCCGCGGAATGATAAAAATGCTAAGTCCTAAAGGCAGCCTTTTTACTCCTTCACTGCGAATGGTGATCTGTATCCCTTCAGGAATTACTGAAGTAGAAAAAAGAGCCGTTCGTGATTCTGCTGAACATGCCGGCGCAAAAGAAGTTTATCTTATTCATGAACCAATGGCTGCCGCAATCGGTATTGGTATCGATGTAGAAGAGCCAATGGGAAATATGATCATCGATATTGGTGGTGGTACAAGTGAAATTGCTGTCATCGCTCTCGGTGGTATCGTATGTGATCAGTCTATTCGTGTGGCCGGCGACGGTTTTACAAATGATATCTGGGATTACATGCGCCGTCAGCATAATATACTGATCGGCGAACGTTCTGCCGAAAGAATAAAAATCGAAGTTGGTTCAGCTTTACCTGAACTAGAAAATCCACCACCTGATTTCGCTGTCCATGGCCGTGATCTTATGACAGGTATTCCAAAAGAAATTACAGTGAGCTATTCTGAAATTGCTCATGCTCTTGATAAATCAATTTCAAAAGTCGAAGAAGCGATTCTCAAAGCTCTTGAAATGACTCCACCTGAATTGTCTGCCGATATTTATCGTACCGGAATTTATCTGACCGGCGGCGGAGCACTTCTTCGTGGACTTGATCAGAGAATAGCTTTGAAAACAAAACTTCCTGTTCACGTTGCGGAAGATCCATTGCGTGCAGTAGTTCGCGGTACCGGTATTGCATTGAAGAATATCGGACGATTCAAATTTCTTATTCCTTAATCAGTCGATACGATTTCTGTGGGAAAATCTAATTGATGAATGCGTAATCTGTTTCTCTTCCTCTGGAAGTATAACTTTTTTATTTCCTTCCTGCTCCTGGAAATTCTATGCGGTTACCTCATCGTTCAGAATAACAATTTCCAACGAGCAAGCTTTATCAACTCTACCAATCAAGTTGCCGCTAAAGTAAACTCTGCCGTAAGTTCTGTTACCGAATATATCAATCTGGGTATTACTAACGATGCGCTCTCACGGGAAAATGCTGCATTCAAATCGCTGATGCCGGATGTTTTTTATATCGACAGCGCTATCCGTAGAGTTCAAAATGATACTGTCCTTAAACAACAATATACTTTCATGACTGCTAAAGTTGTGAATAATACTACCAACCGCAGAAGTAATTATCTTACTCTTAACCGTGGTAGTCTGCAAGGTGTGAAGCCGGAAATGGGTGTGATCTGTCCTGATGGAATTGTTGGAGTAGTTAAAGATGTATCAGAACATTTTTGTTCTGTAAGATCTTTCCTGCACAAAGAATCTAAAGTCAGTGCACAATTCAAAAAGAATAACTTTTATGGTTCAATGGTCTGGGATGGATTTAATGCTACTCAGGGAAAACTGAAGGACATTGAAAAACACGTAAAGGTTTCAAAAGGTGATACGATCATCACTACTTCATTTTCATTTTTTCCGGAAGGAATTATGATCGGAGTTGTAGAAAGCGTGAATGAAACGTCTAATAGTACTTTTCAGGATATTACTATCCGGCTTTCTACGAAATTTAATAATCTGACCTATGTCTATTTAGTGGAGGATGTTTTAAAGGAAGAAAAAGAGGCTTTGGAGGCGCCGTTGAAAAATGATAATTAAAATTTTACATCAGCTATGGCGTTTTATTTTCCTGATAGGATTACAGGTAGTGTTGCTTAATCACATTCAGTGGAGCGGATATGTTAACCCATATGTGTACATACTGTTCATTCTTATGCTTCCGGTGGAAACCCCTAAATGGTTATTACTTATCGTTGCATTAGGAACCGGACTGGTGATCGATATGTTTGGAAACAGTGGAGGAATTCATGCAGCAGCTACTGTCTTCATGGCATTTGCCAGACCGGGTGTCTTAAAATTAATAGAACCCAGAGATGGTTATGATACTGATACAAAGTTAACACCCGGGGTTATGGGCTTTAATTGGTTTATAACCTATATCAGCTTCATGGTAGTGTTGCATCATCTTGCGTATTTTTACATCGAGGTTTTCAGATTCAACGAGTTCTTTGTTACATTCCTCAAAGCTATCATCAATTCTTTGATAACTATTGTTCTCATAATTATTGGTCAGTATTTATTCGGAAGGCAAGGGAAGAGAAATGAACGTATCATCGGGTAGGACAACAGTAATTTATTTTATTTTTTTCGTCGTAGCATTTATTTATTTGTTGCGCTTGTTCTACATTCAGGTAATCGATAAGAGTTATGAGTTGTCGGCAAACAATAATGTACTGCGACTTGTTGTAGATTATCCGTCGCGCGGATTAATTTATGACAGAAATGGAAAGTTGTTAGTATTTAATGAGCCTGTCTATGATCTTATGATCATACCCAAAAAAGTAACCAGTATTGATACTACTGAATTCTGTTCTCTTATTGGAATCACAAAAGAAGACTTCGTCGAGAAGTTCAGAAAGGCAAAAGGATATTCTCCTGTAAAAGCATCCATTTTCGAAAAACAACTTTCAGTAATAACGTATGCATCATTTCAGGAAAAGCTCTACAAATTTCCGGGCTTCTTCGTGCAGCCGCGTACATTAAGAAAATACCCTGATCCGATGGCAGCCCATTTATTCGGTTACATCGGAGAAGTAGATTCTGCGATCACACATAAGAACCCTTATTACAGAGATGGTGATTATATCGGTAAAAGTGGTATCGAACAATCGTATGAAACTGTTCTCCGTGGTCAACGAGGTGTTCGAAGAGTTATGGTTGATGTATTCAATCGTGAGAAAGGAAGTTTTCAGGATGGAAAGTATGACACTGCTGCCGTAGCAGGCGAAAGCCTTACAATTACGATCGATGCGGATCTGCAGCGATATGCAGAAAAATTGTTTCAGAATAAAGTCGGAGCCGTTGTTGCCATCGAACCTTCAACCGGCGAGATTTTAGCTTGTGTTAGCAATCCTTCGTATGATCCGAATTTACTTGTCGGACGTGCACGTACAAAAAACTATGCGCATCTTTTGTTTGATCCATCAAAACCTCTTTTCAATCGCGCATTGATGGCATATTATCCACCGGGATCTACATTCAAATTAATAAACGATCTCATTGGTGAAGAGGAAGGTGTACTGACTCCGACTACTTCGTACTATTGTGATGGCGGGTATCACATGGGATCACTGACTGTGAAGTGTGATGCACGACATGGTTCAATTGCACTTGAACGAGCGATCGAGCATTCGTGTAATACGTATCATTGTTATGTTTTCAGAAGTATCGTTGATCAGAAAAAATTTAAGTCAACACAGGAAGGTTATGAAAACTGGAGAAAACATGTACTTACATTCGGGATCGGGAAAAGACTTTATAGTGATCTTCCTCAGGAATTAAAAGGAAATGTTCCAACAGTTCAGTATTATGATAAATATTTTGGCAAAGGAAGATGGAGATCTTCTACAGTTGTTTCACTTTCTATTGGACAAGGAGAGTTAGGAATTACTCCATTACAAATGGCTAATACAATGTGTATCATTGCCAATCGCGGACATTTTTATATTCCGCATATCATGAAAAAGGTCGGCGATAAATCGCAAAAAGAAAAAAAATTCACAGAGAAGAATCATACATCGGTTCGCCCGGAGTATTATGATATCGTTCAGGATGGTATGCAGAAAGTTCTTGAATCAGGTACTGCAGCAAGATCAAGAATAAAAGGGATTCATGTATTAGGTAAAACCGGTACAGCAGAAAATCCTGGAAAAGATCACTCGCTGTTTGTTGGATACGCCCCTCGTGATAATCCGAAGATTGCTGTCGGTATCATGGTTGAAAATGGAGGTTGGGGTAGTGACTGGGCTGCACCAATTGCAACGTTGATGATTGAAAAGTATCTGAATGATACAATTGCCCGGAAGGATCTTGAAAAAAGAATGTTTGAAGGAGTTATTAATCCTAAAGTCTATCAGCCAAAAGTACCTATTGCAAAAAAAGATAGTGTTGTCAAACTAATTCCGGTCAGACCGAAATTAATCAAAACAAAAAGCTGATGGGAAGAGACGACAGAAGCATATTGCAGAATATTGACTGGGTTCTGGTAGGGATCTTTCTTGTTATGATATTATTCGGCTGGATGAATATCTATGCGGCAGTTTATAATGACGAGCATAAAAGCATTTTTGATTTTACTCAGAACTATGGTAAGCAAAGTATCTGGATTGTATGCGCACTGTTTATCGCTTTAATGGTTCTCATCATAGACGGAAAATTCTATGCAGCATTCTCCTATGCCATCTATGCAGTCATGATCTTGCTGCTGCTTTCAACGTTTTTGTTTGCCAAAAACGTAAAAGGTTCTTACGGATGGATTGATATTGGAGCTTACAAATTACAGCCTGCCGAGTTTGCAAAATTTGCAACCAATATGGCGCTGGCAAAATTTTTAAGTACACTCGATACAAGGATGCAGGATTTCAAAACTAAATTGATTTCATTAGTGATCATCGGTGTTCCGGCCATAATTATTTTATTGCAAAATGATACCGGTTCGGCTCTTGTTTTTGGAGCTTTTGTTCTGGTTCTATACAGAGAAGGTCTTTCAGGAAATATTTTACTTCTCGGATTGATTTCCGGAGCGTTATTTATTCTTGCATTATTGATTCAGCAAACAACATTGTTCACTGTTATCGGAATAATCGTTTTGCTCATCTTAATGGTTGTAAGAAGAAACAGGAAAAATATTATTACAGTTGTTTCAGGTGCTCTGGTTGCAATCGCAATTGTTTTCAGCGTCGACTATTTTTATAATTCAGTACTGCAAGATCATCAGCGGATTCGTATTGATGTTTTGCTTGGAAAGGAAGTGGATCTGAAAGGTGCCGGCTATAATGTTAATCAGAGTAAGATCGCAATCGGTTCAGGTGGTTTTTTTGGAAAAGGATTTTTGAAAGGAACGCAAACAAAATACGATTTTGTGCCGGAACAAAGCACTGACTTTATTTTTTGTACAGTAGGCGAGGAGTGGGGATTTCTTGGAAGTATGGTGGTCATCGGACTCTTTGTTGCGCTATTGGCCCGTATCATTTATGTAGCTGAAAGGCAAAGATCT
>JAYUWA010000606.1:0-3032 GCA_043753795.1 Bacteroidota bacterium
CCTGACGATAGATGTCTTCTTTTTTAGAAAGTTCCATATCCGGATTTCCTTCAGCTTCTTTTTCAAGATCTGAAATTTCCGTACGGTTTTCGGCTAATCGCTCCTGAATTATTTTGCGAAACTCGTTACTCTTTTCGCGCAATTCATCGTGTGAAAGGTTTTCAAGTTGTGTGTACTCAGCTAAAATTTTGTTTATCAGGGGAGTTATTTCTTTCAGATCCCGGTCACTTTTCTTACCGAAGATGCTGGTAATCGCCTTATTAAGTATTCCAATCATAATTTTTTCAGATAATGAGCCCGTAAAAGTACGGTAAATTTAAGAGATTATGAACTAGTTGTAAATTACTGTTAGTTAGTCTATTATGTTGTGGGAAAGTACAGGCTTTTGGTGGCCTGTTTGTTTAATGTTTAATGTTTAAAGTTGGGGGCTGCTAACTTTAAACTTTAAACATTAAACAAGCTGATGATAGGTTTTAATTACCGGTCAATATTAATTTCCCGCCTTTGGAATTATCAACCCTGAAGTAATAAACTCCCGGCAAATAATTCGACGGATCGAGATTAACAAAGTCCTGTCCAAAGTTTGTTTGCATGACTTTTTGTCCTGTTACATTATAAAGTTCTAATACATGATTGCCATATTCGCTTACTTGTACTTTAAATAGACCCGAAGTTGGATTTGGATGGACTGATAGATTGCTATTCTCTATTGAGCTGATTGAAACGTTAAAGCAGTTTACTGAACCATTATTGATGAATGTCTGTACATTGGGATTTATCAATGTGTCTTGCATTGTGATCAGGACAGAATTACCTCCAGAACTATCAGTGAAAGAAATTGGATCCGCATTAAAATTCACACTTGTCTGATGGCAACCACTATTGGCCAGAGAATCTGATTTAACAAGATAAGTTTGTGAATTAAAAACTCCTAGACCCGTAAAATCTCCGCTAATTACAATCGAACTTTCATCTCCTTCAACTATGTCCATTGCATTGGAGTATTCTGTCGGATCCCCATAAGCATTTGCAAGTATAAATTGACCGTTAGCATTAAACCGAGCGATTAAGGCAAGTGATGAATTTATCCCCACACTTGTTCTGCCGCATACAAGCAAGTCTTGGTTAGAACTTCTTGCTATGCTCATACCACTACTGAAAGAAGTTGATAGATAGCGGTTACTCCATTGAATGGATCCTGATGAATCGTAATTACTTAAAGTTATGTGTTGAGAAACTGAATCTTTAGTGTCGCTCAAAGCAATAAATCCTCCGTTTGCAGAAGGAATTATATCTGTAATATTACCTTCATCGCCGTTAGAATATCTTTTACTCCAGATCAGATTCCCACTTGTGTCAAATTGAGAAATGAAATTGTTGTAAACAAAGTCGTTTGATGGAGTAGAACAATAACCGGCGGCTATCAGGGAACCATTTGAAATTATTGTACCGGTAAAATAATGATTTGCTGTAGCAGCGTAAGAAATATTCGACCACAACTGATTTCCTAAACCATCAATTTTGATAACAATCCCTTGTATAGACCCAAATCCGGAATTGTAAGTAGAGCCAAAAATATAATAGCCACCAGTTGGGTTTAGAATAATTTTCTCGCCTCTAGTGTAATTCCCAGACAGAAAAGTTCTCATAAATTCCAGATTGCCTGAAGAATCTGTTTTGAGAATAAATGCTTCTCTTGTATTTGTACCAGGCAGTACACCATCTGTGAATCCGGTAATTGCAAATCCACCGTCAGGAGTTTCGATCATATCTGTAGGGTATTCCATTTCATTAGTCCCTATTTCTGATGTCCAAAGTAAATTGCCATCACGATCAACCATGTACAATAGAACGTTTCTTGATCCTTCGGAATATCCATTCGTTCCCAGCATGCAATAGTCTCCTCCAGATGTTCTAACGACTCCGTTGCACCAGTCATATTCAACATTGCCATAAAGTTTTTGAAAGGTAGATTGGGCAATTGAGTAAATTGAATTAAATAAAAAGATTGTTGCGGTAAAAAATAATTTCATCTTGTTTTTAATTAATTAAAGTAATAATAAAGAATTTTCACAACCGCAAGGAGCCAAAAGTTTTTGATCAATCATTAATCAAAACAATTTTTCCGCTTTTTAATTCGTCAATTGAATAATAATAAATTCCTTTTGAACAATTTGTGAGATCAATGTCTGCATAATTATGGTTTAATTCTTTTTGCAAAACAATTTTTCCCATGGCATCATAAATCTTCAGATATTGTTGATCAGGATTTCCAGTTTCAATTCTGAAAATTCCTGTACATGGATTTGGAAAAACTACAATTGAATTATCGGATAATTCAGCCAGATCAGTTCCAAAGCAATAGAGCGTAAACTGATTTGCAAGTGACTGCCAGAAAGGGTTGATAGAGAATTGATTCATTGTAACCAATTGCCAGTCGGCGCCAATGCTGTCAGTAAATGTAAGAATATTTGATGCCGGCGTGTAGGAATTTTCAAAACATCCTGAATTTCCCGATGCATCTGTTTTAATGATGTGTGCATTTGAACCAAGGCCGGGCTCATGAATTCTTCCTGCAGATACAATTGAATTATCCTTTCCATTAATTACGATATTGCTTTCTGAAGTGGTAGCGCTGTAACCATAAGTTTTTGCCCAGATAACATTTCCTGTACTGTCAAGTCGCAATAAAGTACTTTTATAACTTGGACTTACTACAGTTCCAACATTTGTTTTACCTGAAACGATAAGATCGCCATTATCAGCTTCGGTGATAGAATATGCATCGTCCTGATTTGTTCCGTAAATGTTATTCCAAAGTCTATTGCCTGCAGAATCATACTTGCAAACATTCATATTGAAAGTTCCCATATCGAAAAATTCAAGTCCGCAAGTTGCATAACCTCCATCACTTGTCAATGTCATCCCTGCTATAACACAATCATTAGAATTTCCAGAGCGTTTAGCTTGTAAAAGATTTCCGTTCGTGTGATCGAAACTTACGACATAATTTTTGTAGACAGTGTTGCTCG
>JAYUWA010000607.1:0-3021 GCA_043753795.1 Bacteroidota bacterium
ATCTGCCCAAAACCCACGGTCCCTGAGCAAAGTCGAAGCGGTCCCTGAGCGAAGTCGAAGGGTGAATTTCGAACAACGGGTTTACTATTTACTATTTACGCGGGCCTTCGGCCTGCATCTTATTTTCCCCTTGTGCATTTATATAAGCCAACAATTGTCATCCTGTAAGGACCCATTCGTTTTCTAAGGTACTCAGTTTCATTTTTGAATAAATCAAAGATAAAGCAGGTATTGAGCGTGGAGTCCTACGCTTCGCAAAAATTATTTGAAAAATGAAACCAAGAAATCATTCACGAATTACGAAAATACAAATCTCTATTATTTAGAAGCGACTGCACTAAGCACTTCCGCCATCGTTAAACCGATAACAGCAGGAGAATCTACAACAGTAATTCCGCATTCGCGCATTATCTTCATTTTAGCAGCAGCAGTATCTTCGGCACCACCAACGATTGCACCGGCGTGACCCATACGACGACCTGCAGGAGCAGTTTGTCCGGCGATGAAACCAACAACCGGTTTTGTTCCATTTGCTTTTATCCAACGTGCAGCTTCTGCTTCCAGACTACCACCTATCTCACCGATCATAATGATACCATCAGTGTCTTTGTCATTCATGAAAAGTTCAACAGCTTCTTTTGTCGTTGTTCCGATGATAGGATCGCCACCGATTCCTATAGCAGTTGAAATCCCTAAACCGGCTTTCACTACCTGATCTGCTGCTTCATATGTCAGAGTTCCTGATTTAGATACAATACCGATACGACCTTTTTTGAAAACGAATCCGGGCATGATGCCGACTTTACATTCGTCAGCCGTAATAACTCCCGGACAATTTGGTCCAATCAAACGAGCTTTTTTTCCGACAAGATATTCTTTCACCATGATCATGTCTTTCACAGGAATTCCTTCAGTGATGGTAATGATCAACTCAATTCCACCTTCCGCAGCTTCCATGATTGCATCAGCAGCAAATGCCGGCGGAACAAAAACAATAGAAACATTTGCACCAGTATTCTTAACGGCATCAGCAACTGTATTAAAAACAGGACGATCAAGGTGTTTAGTCCCACCTTTTCCCGGAGTAACACCTCCAACTACCTGTGTTCCATACTCTATCATCTGAGTAGCGTGAAAAGTACCTTCGGTACCCGTAAAACCCTGAACGATTATTTTGCTGTTTTTGTTAACCAGTACACTCATTTTCTGTGTTTTTTTAGTAGAAGGGCGAAAATAGAGTATTTTATTGAAACGACGTGCGGCACTTTGATTAATTTCACGGCTTTAAAATTGTTTAATGTTTAATTCAAAACAATTAAAACTAAGCTACTACCTAAAAATCACTTTCAATTATTTAACATATACTTCTGAAATTTAGCAATTTAGGACATTTTCAAAAATCAAAGATTTAATGGTAAATTAGTGGCATTAAATCAATGTAACATACTCTTGAATTGATTAACAGTTGTTACCCAGTTCACAGTAACATTAAACATTAAACTAATTCAATTCAGAAAAATGTCTGACCGCTCTGAAACGATTGCCGCCCTTGCCACTCCCCCCGGAATGGGAGCAATCGCCGTGATCCGTTTGTCGGGGACAGATGCGATCAAGATTGCGGATTCGATTTTTTGGGCTCGGAAAAAAGGGGTTCGGTTGACGGAAGTTGAATCACATACTTTGCATTTTGGAGTTATTAAAAAAGGTGAAGAGATGATCGATGAAGTTTTGATCTCCGTCTTCAAAGGCCCCCATTCTTATACCGGTGAAAACGTAGTAGAGATCTCTTGTCATGGCTCCGTTTTCATTCAGCAACAGATCTTGAACATTTGTCATTTGAATGGCGCACGATATGCTGAGCCCGGTGAATTTACATTGCGTGCATTTCTCAATCGTAAGCTTGATCTTTCTCAAGCCGAAGCAGTGGCAGATCTGATAGCATCCGATTCTTCAGGTTCACATAAACTTGCGCTTGAACAAATGCGAGGCGGTTTCTCTGCCGAGATCACCATGCTTCGTCAGGAGTTGATACATTTTGCATCGCTCATCGAACTCGAATTAGATTTTGCTGAAGAAGATGTAGAGTTTGCAAACCGTGATGATTTGAAAAATACGATCAATCGTTTGCAGAAATATATAGCACGCCTGATAGAATCATTTGATCTGGGCAATGTGATCCGCACCGGTATTCCGGTAGTTATCGCGGGTAAACCGAATGTCGGCAAGTCGACTTTACTGAATGTTTTACTCAATGAAGAGCGGGCAATCGTCAGCGAGATCGCAGGAACAACACGCGATACAATAGAAGAAGAGATTACATTAGGTGGAATTAAATTCCGCTTCATAGATACTGCCGGCATCAGGGAAACAAAAGATGCAATCGAAAGCATAGGAGTTTCTAAAACATTTGAAAAAATGAAACAGAGTCCGGTCGTATTGTATCTTTTCGATCTGCATGAAACCGGAGCCGGAGATCTGCGAATTGAACTGGAAGCGATCAGAAAAGATCTGCAGACAGAGATCAGATTATATCCGATCGGTAATAAAGCTGACAAAGAAAACAGTGCGGCGATCCAGAATGAGTTCGGCGATTTCGAGAACATCACTTTCATTTCCGCAAAAGAAAAGACCAACATTGAAAGCATAGCATCACTCCTGCTCTCATTCGTAAACTCCGGAAAGAATCTGCACAACACAGCCATCGTCACCAACATCCGCCACATACAGGAACTACGTGAAACTGCCAATTCACTGACAAAAGTATATAACGGTCTCGAACAAAAAGTAACAAATGACTTCATTGCCGGTGATCTGCGAATGGCTTTGCATCATTTAGGATTGATAACCGGTGCTATTACAACTGATGATTTGTTGGAGAATATATTTTCGAAGTTTTGTATTGGAAAGTGAAGTGTTTGAAACCATAGGAAACCAATTGCTAATAAATGCTACTTATCTCATTATATTTCAAATAAATAGATTGTAATACTATCATTCTTTTGTTTATAAATAATTGATCAC
>JAYUWA010000608.1:0-9187 GCA_043753795.1 Bacteroidota bacterium
CGTTGGTGTTGTTTTGAGTTATACACGTGCTGCATGGTTAAGTCTTGTACTTGTGATCGTTTTGTATTTCATTTTTATTTTCAAAATAAAATTTAAAAATGTATTTCTTGTCGGCATAGCAGCTGTGATCGTATTTTTTAGTGTAAAGGACGAAGTGTTCATGAAACTCGAAAAGAACCGGCAGGATTCTGCAACAGATTTCAACAAACACATTAAATCGATTTCAAATATTTCCACCGACGCTTCGAATCTTGAAAGGATCAATAGATGGAACAGTGCCATTCGAATGTGGGAAGAAAGACCAGTGATGGGATGGGGACCGGGGACATATCAATTCAACTATGCACCATTTCAAAAATCGGACGAAATGACGATCATCTCTACCAATGCGGGAGATCAGGGAAACGCACATAGTGAATACATTGGTCCATTGGCAGAGCAAGGAGTTCCGGGCCTAACTTTTATACTTATACTGGTAGGCACGATCATTTATACCGGCACAATGATCTATTCAACTGCGAAAAATTTACATACAAGAAAATTTGCATTAGGTATTCTAATCGGCTTGTTGACCTATTTCATTCATGGAACATTGAACAATTTTCTCGATACGGATAAACTTGCTGTTCCTGTCTGGGCGTTTGTGGCAATGATTGTAGCTTTGGATGTGTATCATTCGGAGGAAGATCCTGAAAAGATTGTTTAAAAATTAACACTTAGTGCACTAAGTTCACAATAAGAACACGGAATATTTAGTGGTCTTATTGTGAACTTAGTGCACTCAGTGTTTTATTTTTTCACACCACTACGAACTCAGATTTTTAAACCAGCAACTCAACAACGTAATATCATCCGTATAGTTTTTGCTTTGACGAAAAGATGAAAGTGTAGCTATTAGCTGACGATGCAATTCTTCCATATCATGCAATTGGTTTTTGGAAGTAAGAAAAGTTCTTAACCGGTCCATTCCGAATTCCATTCCAAGATCATTCTCTACATCTGTTACACCATCAGTATAACAATGAAGCATAGCATTTGGTGGAATAAAGACTTTACCGGAATTTATAAAAGGCAAACTTTCAAACATACCCAATCCGGTGCTGCCTTCATTAAGCATATAAACTACTTTTTCATGAATCAGAAACGGAGGATTATGTCCGGCATTGACATAATGCAATTCTCTCGAAAGTGCATGATAGCGGCCAATGAAAAACGTAATGAACTTCTCTCCTTTTGCACTCTTGAAAACTTTTGTATTCAAAAGCCTGACAAGATCTGAAAGTGAATCCATGTGTGGAAGTAAAGCATGCAGGTTCGCCTGAAAATTCGACATCAGCAATGCGGCAGGAATTCCTTTTCCGCTTACATCAGCCATACAGAAAATAAATTCATTCTCAGATACAGGAATAAAATCATAATAATCGCCACCAACTTCCTGATGCGGTAGATAAGTTGCATGGATCTCATACTCTTTTACACGAGGCAATTTTGTCGGGAAAAGTAACGACTGCATCTGTGCAGCAAGTTCAAGTTCCTTTCGGATTCCTGCTTGTCTGATTTTTTCATTTGCAATTGTATTATTCTCAATTGCTACAACGATCAGGTTAGTGATCGTATGTATGAAAGGTATCAATTCATTTCTTTTCGGAATAACACTATTGCCTAATCCGCCAACAAGTGCATATGCTATCAGTTGATCCTTATGGTATACAGGCAAGAAAGTTTCAAAAGTATTGATCCACAACTCCTGTTCCGTTTCCAGATTATGAAGCTTATTCAATTCTCCAATGATCTTAGTAAGATCCATGTCTTCGAAATTCTTATCTGTTCCATACAAAAGGGAACAACGCCAATGCTGATCATGGATCAGCAATGCCAGCTTTTCCACTTTCAACTGACTTCTTAAAACATGTTCGTAGACATCGAATAGCTGCTTTGTAGAAAAGTTGTAGTTGATCGCTTTTGTAATTTGTAAAAGCCAATGCAATTGCAATTTCTTAGCCTGCAATTCGGCGTTCACGTCCTGGACAGATGGCACGGCAGAAATATTTTTTTCAGCAGACAACTAATTATTTTTTTAATTTTTCGATTAATTCGGGCAATTGTTTTATAAAGGCAAGTTCACGCATTTTTTCCCGGGCGTCCTGAGTTGGACTACCAAAATAGGTTTTGCCACCTGCAATTGTTTTCGGTACGCCTGATTGGCCTAATACTACAGCACCTTTTCCTATGGTAAGATCTTTCTGAACGCCAACCTGTCCCCAAAGAATAACATCGTCTTCAATTGTAACTACTCCTGCGATACCGACCTGAGCTGCGAATAAACAATTTTTACCGATCACTGTATCGTGACCAACATGTACTTGATTATCCATCTTAGTTCCATCGCCAATGATAGTATCACCGGAAACTCCTTTATCGATCGTACAAGATGCACCGATCTCTACCTTGTTGCCAATAATAACACGACCACATGAAACCATTTTGTCGTATCCTTCCGGACGACGTTTAAAATAGAATGCATCAGACCCGATCACTGTCCCGGAATGAATAACAACATCATCACCAATAATTGTATGATCATAGATGCAAACATTAGCATGGATCAAACAATTTTTCCCGATCTTAACATGGTGACCAATAAAAACTCCAGGTTGAATTATTGTACCGAGTCCTACTTCAGCAGTTGTGCTTATCGGTGAAGTAGACTGTTCAAATGTTCTGAACTTTTTAACAATAGTAACATAAGCAGAAAATGGATCTTCAGCGAAAAGCAACCCTTTTCCTTCCGGAATGCTGACTTCTTTATTGATGATCACAAAAGAAGCAGCAGATTGTAAGGCTTTATCATAATATTTCGGATGATCCACAAAAGTGATATCGCCGGCTTCAACTTTATGAATTTCATTTATACCACTTACAAGGTATTGGCTATCACCAAGAACACGGGTACCGGTCAGTTTGGCCAGCACTTCTAATTTTACAGGAATATCGAATTTCATTGCTTACAAAAATAGTCTTTTTGCCTCCAAAAAGCCTGATATTACTGAAAAGTACGACACATTTATTAACATGAAATTTTAATTCTCATCCTACCATGAAAAAAACCTATTTTCGCCCCTGAAAATGAGAATCGCTGTCAATACCAGAATGCTTCTGAAACATAAAATGGAAGGAATAGGTTATTTTACCTATGAAACTATGAAGAGAATGGTGAAAAATCATCCGGAGCATCAGTTCATTTTTATTTTTGACAGACCGTTTGATGAATCCTTTATTTTCTCGGACAACATTGAACCCATTGTAGCATCACCTCCTGCACGTCATCCTCTTCTTTGGTATTGGTGGTATGAACATTCTTTACCCCGGGTTTTTAAAAAGACCAAAGCAGATTTGTTCATCGGTACAGATGGCTATTTGTCTATTGCTTCCGGTTTGAAAACGCTGGCTGTTTTTCATGATATAAATTTTGAGCATTATCCTGAAGATCTACCGGTCTTCAATCGACTTTTCTACCGGCATTATTTTCCATTGTATGCCCGAAATGCTGCACGGATCGCTGCAGTTTCAGAATTCACAAAGAATGATGTCGCTGACAAATATCAAATTTCAAGAGACAAAATTGATGTTGTTTACAATGGCGTTTCTGATCAATTTGTGCCGCTTTCGACGGAAGAAAAAGATGCTATTCGCAACGAATTTTCACAAAGCCAACCCTACTTCCTTTTTGTAGGATCACTGCATCAGCGCAAGAATATTTCCAACATGCTCAGAGCATTTGATCAATTTAAGAAAACTGTTTCTTCTCCTGTAAAAATGGTGCTTGCAGGTGCAAAACGTTGGTGGACGGATGACATGGAAAGTACATTGCAAAGCATGATGTACAAATCTGATGTGATCTTTACAGGAAGAGTATCGTTTGATGACCTCCGGAAAATTACGGCAAGCGCTTTAGCGATAACATATGTATCAACATTTGAAGGCTTCGGAATTCCTATTGTTGAAGCAATGCGATCAGGTGTTCCTGTGATCACTTCCAATGTAACATCAATGCCTGAAATAGCCGGGAATGCAGCATTATTATGTGATCCTTTTTCGGTACAATCGATTACAGATGCAATGTTCAACATTGCTTCTGATGAGAAAATGAGAAATAAACTGATTGATTCCGGCTTGATACGACAGGCGGATTTTTCATGGGACAATACAGCGATTCAGCTCTGGAAATCTGTTGAAAAAACAAATAACGGGATGTGAAAATCTGATGTAAGATTGTTTACTTTAGATTCGAATAAACACAGATGTTAAAACAATTTCACCAGAAACATTTACTTGAAACCGGCTGCGATGAAGCCGGTCGTGGTTGTCTGGCCGGACCTGTTTATGCAGCAGCAGTTATTCTCCCTCCGGATTTCCACCACCCACTTCTGAATGATTCAAAACAACTCACAGAATCACAACGATATTTACTACGGCCAATTATCGAGAAAGAAGCAATCGATTTCGCATATGCCTTTGCAACACATGCAGAAGTTGACCGGATCAACATCTTAAATGCGTCTTTTCTGGCAATGCACAGGGCGATCTCTAAACTGAAACAACCTCCGGAATTGTTGTTGATCGATGGAAACAGATTTAAAAAATATCCGAATACAAATCATGAATGTATCATTGGTGGCGATGGAATTTATGCGTCCATTGCAGCAGCTTCCATACTTGCCAAAACATACAGAGATGATTATATGAATGAATTGCATTCAACTTATCCTCATTACAGCTGGAATACCAACAAAGGCTATGGAACTTTAACTCACAGAAATGCAATTTCTGAATATGGCTTATCCCCTTTTCACAGAATTACTTTCAGAATGCACCCAACGCAGTTGACTCTTGAATTCAACAATGAATCGTTATAAGATCATTGTAACCAGGTTCGAACCACTCATTCTTAGTCGTAATTTGCAGTTCTCATGAAAAGAATTGTCATTAGTTCAATTATTGCGCTTATAGTCCTTATTCTGGCTGCGACAGGATATTATTACTCGCAGAAATATGCTGTAATCCATAGCAACCCTATCGATGCTATTCCGACAGATGCAGCATGGTTCTTGGAACTGAAGAATCCGAATACAGGTGTTGATCAGCTTTCAAAAACAAGTTTCTTTAAAACACTAAGTAAAGATTCATCATTTTCGGTTATAAAAAAGAGTATAAATTGGCTTGATTCCGTTTCAAAAACAGATGAACTTGCCACAACTATCTGGAGCAACCAAAAGTTATTCATATCTGCACATCCTATTAAAGCAACAGACTTCGATCTGCTTTATATCTGCAATTTACCACGAGGGAAATCTGCTAACAATCTGAACTCAATTATTGAAGATCTTACAGACAAGATCTATGTTAAAGAAGAAAGAGTTTATGAAGATGTTAGAATTCACGAACTAACAAAAAATAATGAAAGCTATTTTACCTATGCTATTTCAAAAGGTGTTTTCATTTTCAGCAGAACTTCTTTTTTAGTTGAAGACGCCATCAGGCAATTGAAATCAGGAGTTTCATTCAATAAAACAAAAACGTTTACTAAAACAGGAACTAAATTCGGAACTGATGAATCGATTTTACTTTTTGTCAATCATTTTGGACTGCATGATATGTTAACCGGCTATATAAATTCTGACAGATCAGAGTTTATGGAGGCTATAAATAACATCTGCAGATGGTCGAGGTTCTCTATGAAACCGGAAAATAATTCTATCTCATTTAACGGAATAAGTACTTCGTATGATACAACGGATCTTTTCTCTTCCTTTCAAAATCAGACTGCTTCAAATTCAATTTGTGCTTCTGTGTTACCTGCCCGTACAGCCTTGCTTCTTAATTTGAATGTCTCAAATATCGAACAGACTTTAAATAAACTCAGGGCTAATGGACATTTTTTCCTTCCTGCAAGTAATGCATCAGCTTATATCGATAGCTTGAATAAAAAATACAAATTCAATCTTTACAAGTTGATGACAAGCTGGAATAAAAAAGAAATTGCTCTGGCTATTACGGAACCGGGAAGCATGGATCTTGGAAATAATACGTATGCACTGATCAGATCAGAAAATTCCGGGGATGCTTTACAATCACTTGAAAAAATCCAAAACGCCGTTGGTAAATTAAGAAGCAATGAAAAATATCGCTCTCATACAATCAGTAATTTTAATCTGAATTCTGTTGTCCCGCTATTTTACGGGAATATGTTTTTGGGTATTGAACAATCTTATTATACATCTGTCAGAGATTTTGTGATTTTCGCAAACAGCCCTTCCATTTTAAAAAGTCTGATCGATGACTATGAAGACAAGAAACTATTAGAAAACGAAGCAGATTTTATTGCGCATAAAAATAATTTAGTTCTTAAAGGCCAGTTCAACTTCTACTTCAATTTTCAACGTGGAACAAATATTCTAAGATCGGTATCTAACGAAGATATTTCAATGAAACTGATTAACGATGGGATTATCAAAAAAAGTGTTCAATCATTTGCTTTTTCGGCGTCATCGAAAAATGGAATTACAAGTACAGTTGGGCGAATAGATTTTTCAGGAAAGATCAAAAAAGAAAATCATTTATTATGGTCATCACAACTTGACACATCGCCTGCTACTCCACCGTTTGTAATTGTAAATGGCGAGAACCGTTTTATTGCCATTCAGGATGATGAACTAAACCTGAATTTATTTAATGATGCAGGAAGATTGTTGTGGAAAAAACATTTAGGCGAAAAGATACTGAGTACCATTTATTATATGGATCAATATAATAATGGTGAATGTCAGATGGTCTTCAATACAACTAATAAGTTATATCTGATCGATACAAAAGGAGATTCCATCAGTAATTTTCCGATCAGATTGCCTGCTCCGGCAACAAATGGTTGTTTGCTAAAAGATTTTGATGGCTTCAAACGGTTTGAGATCTATGTCGCATGTCAGAATGGATCAATCTATGCCTATGAGATCAGTGGAAAACCTTTACCACAATGGATCACGAAGCAGGCTACTTTTGGAATTAACAGAGATTTTATCCCTATCCGAATCAATGGTGAAGATTTCATTTATGGTTATGGAAATAACTCTCAGTATATCATTGACAGAAGAGGCAAAATAGTGCGATTGAAAACATTGGAAAACCCAATTGAAAGATCAGCAGTTGCTTTCTCGGATTCGGGAACGAAATGTCTGATCTATACACTGGATAATACAGGTAAATTATATTCTGTGAACCCGTCGAATATAAATGAAATGACCTCACTGAATTTTCAGGAGACTGCAACAGATATTGTTTCTATTGGAGACCGGCTAAACGATGTTATTGCTATTCTTAGCGAAAATAAATTATTTAGTTATTCCGGTTCCGGAGAATTAGAACTTATTTCAACAATTGAAGGTTCCAAGGAATTGAAATTCGTTAACCAGATAAATAGTTCAGGCAGAGCCGGAATTATCGATAAGTCAAAGAACAAATTTTATTTACTTTCATCAAATGCTACCATTGAAGATGGATATCCTGTCTGGGGAAATTCTGATTTCAGTCTGATGACAAGTGATGATAATACAGCAAAATCGTATATAGTGATCTCTGATTCGAATGGTGTACTTTATGTATATAGCGAATAAGACTTCGTAAAAAATAAACAAACAACAAAAAATGACTACTCAAAAAAAACTCGCCTTATTAGCTTTGATCATTGTGTCAGTTGTGATTCAATCATGCATAAAAGACAATGATTTTGATTACGACAAAATTGCAGCCAGTACCTGGAATCCTGATGTTGCTGTACCACTGATTCATTCGTCCTTAACAATTCAGGATATCATTGCTTCAGGTGATTCCAACATTGTTGCTATCGATTCAAATCATTTGGTTTCGCTGATCTATCGTGGAAAAATTTACTCCATTTCAGGAAATGAACTATTTCAGTTTGCCGATCAGACAGATAATACTCCGTTCATATTCAGCAGTGGCGACAGTTCTACTTTGTATTCAACTAACAACCTGACAAAAACTATCCCTAAAACAACATCGTTTACTTTTCCCGGAACGGAGCAAATAGATTCGATGAATATTAAATCAGGCTCATTGGAAGTTGAGATCAGGTCTACTGTACCTCATTCAGGAGCGCTGACGGTTTCTATTCCAACGTTGACCAACAATGGTGTTGCTTTAAACTTTACTGTTCCATTCAGTGCCAGCACAGGTTCGCAGATCATAAAAATTGACAGTACTACGCTTAGTGGATATTTATTTGATCTTTCATCGTCAGGAACTTCTAACGATTTCGGCGTAACGTATATAGCCGGATTTACAAATTCCGGAACAGGACTTTCAATAACAAATAAAAACTTTGATGTAATTGCGCGATTTAAGAATATAGATTTTTCCAGTGTCTTCGGATATCTTGGTGTTCATACAATTGATCTTATTGAAGATTCATCACGAATTACTTTGTTCGATAATTTCCAAAGCGGCGCAATATACTTTGAAGACCCAAAGATGACCTTTACCACGTCAAATTCATTTGGCTTACCGGTCAATGCTATTGTTTCTTCGTTTGCTGCATTGAGACCGGATGGAACGTCTGTGCCTATCACCGGATCGATACCTAGTCCATTGCCTATTGGATACCCTCTTAATCCGGGCCAAGCTTCAACAAGTAATTTTGTACTGGATAAAACCAATAGCAATATTCAATATGTCATCAGTCAGGCACCGAGATATATTGTTTATACTTTGAATGCTTCGAGCAACATTCCAAGTGTTCCTGTTAATTTTCTTACTGACTCAAGTCGCCTGAATGCCGATATTCAGATTGATTTTCCATTACGTGGGTATGCAAGTAATTTCACGATAATGGATACTGCAAACTTCAGCTTAGAACGGATTGATGAAATTGAATCAGCAGTATTCAGAATAAATATTGACAATGGTTTTCCTGCAAGAGCTTACACGCAGATCTATTTTACAGATTCAAATTATGTTGTCCTTGACTCAATGCTGCTTGACCCGTCAACCATTCTGGTGGAATCAGCAGAGATAGATGCTAATGGAAGAGTAACGCAGTCAACGAAAAGAAGTGGCGATGAACCTTTCAATAAAACCAGAATTGAACATCTGTATAATGCCAAAAAGTTACTCA
>JAYUWA010000609.1:0-3004 GCA_043753795.1 Bacteroidota bacterium
CTTAATCGGACGCATTTTTTTTCTCGCATTAACGATTAGCTAACATATTAAAAAACATGACTATAGCTCAAATGTTAATGAGTTTCTTCAGACAAAGCATAGAATTTGCACCTATCTTCGTAATCTCCGCAAAAGACAGGCTTAACCATTCACGAATTTGTAAGAAGCTCAAAGCTTTCCCTGTAAATTCATTTGCCGTTCATCGTTAAATGATAGACAATTATCAGATAATGATATCTTTGCAACCCCAAGAAAGCTTGAAATTTATGTAGAAACAGTGTTTAAACAGAAGGGACAATACATGAAGCGAATTTCCAATTTACTTTTATCCGCAGCGGTACTTTCAGTATCGGTGTTTTCTATTGCACCGGTCAATGCCCAATTGATCAACGAACAACAAAACGTTGTTCCGGATTCATACGATCCAATTGCTGCAACTCTCGATAGCCTGCTTAACCTTAGTTACGTTCAACGACTAAATTCCAACTCTGCTTATGGTTTTACTTCAAGTAATTTCCGGCCGTATGAGGTGCCTGTTTATTCGGCTGATGTGATTGAAAAGAGAATGGAAAAGATCCAGACTCCGATTCCTATGTGTTACAATCCGATGGTGAAAGAATACATCGATATGTATTCTGTTCGTAAGCGTGGATTGACAGAACGCGTAATGGGTCTTTCAAATTTGTACTTTCCAATGTATGAGCAGATTCTTGATCAACAAGGTTTACCGATCGAATTCAAATATCTTTCTATTGTTGAAAGTGCACTTAATCCAACGGCAGTTTCGCCAATGGGTGCAACCGGTCTATGGCAGTTTATGCATGCCACAGGTAAGATGTATGACCTGAAAATAAATTCAATGATCGACGAACGTCGCGATCCTGAAAAATCAACTCTAGCTGCATGTCAGTATTTCAAAGACATGTATGCAATTTATAACGACTGGCTTTTAGTAATTGCTGCATACAACTGCGGTCCGGGAAATGTAAACAAAGCAATCGCCCGTAGCGGTGGCAAAAGAACGTTCTGGGAAATTTGTAATTACCTGCCAAAAGAAACACGTGGGTATGTTCCGGCTTTTATTGCTGTAACCTACTTGTTGTCTTATCCTGCTGAACACAATCTGTCTCCGGTAGCTCCTGCTCTTACTTATTTTGATGCTGACACAATAATGGTTGATCAGAAAGTTTCGTTGAAAGCTATTGCTGATGCAACGAATACTCCGCTCGACCTGATTAATTATCTCAATCCTGTTTACAAACGCGGAATCGTTCCTGTTGCTGATGAACCAATGGTTGTAAAACTTCCATCGAATAAGATCAATGCTTATCTGGCTAATTTATCATCGATCTATAAACCGGCAGATGATAGCTACACTCCAACATTTGCTTCTAACCAAAAAGTAGATGTGAGTCCGGATAACAACGATGAAATTCGTAAAACGTATAAGGTCAGAAGTGGTGATAATCTACAGTCCATCGCAAAAAAATATTCTTGTACTGTTACGGAATTAAAAAAATGGAATCGCTTAAAGTCTACACGCCTGAAGGCCGGACAACGTTTGACGGTTTTTGTTCCTGAGAAAAAAGCAGCTACCAAACTTGCTGAAAATTCGCAGCCGGTAAAACCTGCTAATAAAGTTGTTGCAAAGCCTGTTACTGAACAAACTGACGACAGTCGTTTTGTTTATCATGTTGTAGCTCCCGGTGACACATTGTGGAAAATTGCTCAACGATATGAAGGCATGACTGTGCAGCAAATAAAAGAAATAAACAAACTCCAAACCAACGACCTTAAAGTCGGCACGCGGATCAAAGTACAAGTACAAGGGTAATCATTTACTCAAATGACTTTCAAAAGACACCCGTTGTGGTGTCTTTTTTTTTGGATTCACATTTTGTATAGCCTGACCATACAACCTTTCGGCAAAAATCCGTACTTTTGTATATACAAAATCCCTACGATGAAAAAATCAATACTTCTCTTAATTCTTCTTGCCTCAACATCTGTTTTATTTGCTCAAGGAATCGTAAACCCAAGTTTTGAAACATGGACTCCTTTTGCCGCTTCCGGCGGAACAGGCGAATATCCCACAGGTTGGACTACAACCGATAGTATAACCAAAGCAAATGGCGGCGTAGAATCAGCCTGGAAAGGAATAGACTTTTATGAAGGCGCTTTCTCTATCCATTTGAAGACTGTACAGATTATCGTTCCACCACTTCCTGTTCCTATCAAAGGCCCTGGTGTTGCAACAAATGGAAAAATCAATCTTGTTGGCGGAACATTTGTGTTCAGCGCAGGTTCTGCAGATACAAGCAGAGCACGATATTATTCAGGCCAGTATAAGTTTACCTCTGGTGGTGCTGGTGATTCTGCTTATGTAAGTGTATTTCTTTTAAAAACAACCGGTGGAAACCTTGATACTGTTGCTGTTGGTACTCATGTTCTGAGCGAAGCCGTAAACTATACTCAATTTCTTGTAATGATGAATTTCAGAAGCTTCTCTCTACAACCGGATACTTGCTTAATAATTATGCAATCTTCTAAAGGTTCCCTGAATGGAAGTACATTGGCAGTTGGTAGCGAATTAGTAGTTGATTCATTAGCAGCAACCGGTTTCGTTGGAGTAGAAGAGTTGAACGGCGATGTGAAAAGCTTTTCTGTTTATCCATCTCCTGCTTCATCATTCATCACTCTTGATGCCGAATTAAGAAACCCAACTGCACTTTCTTATGATCTGTTCGACAACAATGGTCGCTGGATCCGTTCAGAGAAAATGAGTGCTTCGAAAGAAACAATTGAAATTGCTGATCTTGCAGCCGGAAATTATATTGTGAAGCTGAATGCTGACGGGAAAATAGTCACAGCAAAGCAGTTTTCAGTTAGAAAATAGTATAAAAAATAGAAAAAGGTAACCAATTTGGCTACCTTTTCTATTTTATTAAAATTCTTTTTTCATTCAATGGGTTTTTAGAATAAATTGATGTATTTCTAATATATT
>JAYUWA010000610.1:0-3003 GCA_043753795.1 Bacteroidota bacterium
CGAACGTCATTGATATCGTCTTCCACCATTTTATCATCGATCTTAACAAGGTAATAAGGGATCTTTGATGCCGGAGTTACGACATTGAATGATGGAGCTAAACCAACTTCATATTCAAATTTAAAATCGCGACCATCTTCAAAAACGATCTCGTTGGTAGCACGTTTAGGAAGCGGCGACCCAAGGACTTCGATCTTATTTGAGTAGATATATTTCCCAAGCTCTTCACTCAGCATGCGGTTCAACTCTTCAACTAAAACAGCCTTACCATACATTTTTTTCACCATACCAATAGGCACATGACCCGGACGGAATCCCGGTACTTTTGCTGTCTTAACATAGTTACGGAGAACAGTATTTACCCGACCTTGGTAATCTTCAGGCTTAAGTTCAATGGAAATGATCGCATTTAAATCGTCGATCAGGTTTTTGGAAATATTCATGACATGAATGTGCTTAAACACAAAATCCCGAAATATTCGGGATTTATGAGGTTAAAGTTAGTGCGGGCGGAGGGAGTCGAACCCACACGGTTGCCCGCTAGATCCTAAGTCTAGTGCGTCTGCCAGTTTCGCCACGCCCGCAATTAACAATATTATTTAGAAGAACGTTTCTTTCAAAACGGGACGCGAAGATACATTAAAATTATTTGAAACTCCAACACTTAATTTATGGAAAAAATGATTTTCCCGATCTTTCTATAAATTGTATCATTGACCAAACGTTACTTCTAAATAAACGCTACTGATTTTGAGATTTTTAAGGTCAAAAAATCCATCTTTACTTTCTGATGAAGAACTCATCACTAACTTCCGCAAGTCCGCTAATCCCGCGATAATCGGAGTGTTATTTGACCGATACAGTCACCTCGTTTATGGAGTAAGTTACAATTACCTGAAAGACGAAGAAGATTGTAAAGATGCAGTGCTGCATATTTTCGAAAACCTAGGTCGTGATCTGAACCGTTATGAAATCAAAAACTTCTCTTCCTGGTTACATGTCGTAACAAAAAATCATAGTTTGCGTCAGCTTTCAAAACGCAAAGACACAATTCCGCTCACCCTTCAGCCTGAACTGATTGAAGAAGAAGAATCCATTCCGGAGTTCAATATTCATTTACCGAATTTATCATTGGCAATGGAACAATTGAATGAAGAGCAGAAACAATGCATTGAATTATTCTACATAAAAGAGCTATCGTATAAAGAAATAACGGAGAAGACCGGATTCAATCTTAATCAGGTCAAGAGTTTTATTCAGAATGGAAAAAGAAATTTGAAATTAATATTATTGAATAAAAAATAAATTGGAGAATCTCTCATCAAAATATCGTCACCTCACCGGAGAAGAGATTTTTGCTTATCACAGCAATCAACTCTCCGCTCAGGAAATGCACCGCATGGAAAAACACATGCAGGAGTGTTCATTCTGTGAGGAAGCGATGAATGGTGTTTCTAAAATGGATGATTCTTTAAAGTCAGCAAGTGTTATCCGCGAGCTCCGAAAAAAAGGAAGAAAAAAATTCAACCAAAAGAAAAGTGTCTTTGATTTTATCGGAATCAACAATTTGATCGTTTTACTTTTTGTTATCGGTATGTTGATTTTTGTTGCTATGCTCTTGATGAAGCTTAAGTAGATATTTTCGGGCTGTGTGGTGGTGCGTGTGTTTAAGGTCTTTATGGGTTAAATCAGGTCAAAGGTCAGAGGTCAACCGTTGATGCGATGTTATTACTTATTTTAAAAATGCCACATAAATTCAAACCACTTGAAAATTGACTCGGTAGCAATGACCTTTGACCCTTGACCTTTGACCTTTACAACACCTCATCGTCCCCCTACCAAAGATTCTTTTCATTTCTCTATCTTCGCAACCTAACTTCTTCATATGTTTACGATCAATCCCAAAGAAATAAAAACCGGAGTCCTGCATAGTTACATGTTGGCCGCAATTGCTCCGCGTCCGATCGCATTTGCGAGTACGATCGATAAGCACGGCAATATGAATCTTGCGCCATTTAGTTTTTTCAATGCCTTTGGGAGCAACCCGCCTACTGTTGTCTTTTCACCGGCACGTAGGGTACGTGACAATACTATAAAGCATACGCTCGAAAATATTAATGAGACAAAAGAAGTAGTGATCAACGTAGTGAACTATGCAATGGTACAGCAAATGTCGTTGGCAAGTACAGAATATCCGAAAGGCGTTTCTGAATTTGTAAAAGCCGGCTTTACTCCCGTGAAATCTGAACTCATAAGACCATTCAGAGTAAAGGAATCGCCGGTACAGATGGAATGCAAAGTTGTGGAAGTAAAAGCAATGGGCGATCAGGGTGGAGCGGCCAACCTGATCGTTTGTGAAATTCTTCTGATGCATGTTGATGAAAGTATATTGACTGCCGATAACAAAATTGACCCAAACAAGATCGATCTGGTTGCTCGTATGGGTGGTGATCTTTATTGCCGGGCGTCCGGAAATGCAATCTTTGATGTAGCAAAACCAAACAGTGAATTGGGAATGGGAATTGATCAATTGCCGGAATCGATTCGAAACAGTACAATACTTACCGGTAATAACTTGGGACAATTGGGAAATGTCAGGAATTTTCCTGATGCCTTGTCTGTAGAAGAATTGCGCAGACGGGATTTCATGAAAGAATTATTATCGAAGTATGGTCACGACGAAAGAGTGATTCGAACCAAACTTCATGAATTAGCAAAAACACTTTTAGAACAGAAACATGTTGAAGAAGCATGGAAAGTGTTGCTTTGTTTGAACAAATAATTTGTGTAGGTTTGAAAAATGTCAAACGGTTTTTTCACCAGCGTCCTGCTTCAACTCACAATTGAATATTGGTATTTTACATTAATTGCATTGCTCCTCAAATTTGCACTTATCCGTTTTATTACAACTGATACAAGTCTGAAAGCAACTGCTATGTTCTTCACAGGAACATTTGTCTTCTTTGCATTTGCTTGCATCGGTGGATTTATTTTTTCTTCTGT
>JAYUWA010000611.1:0-9148 GCA_043753795.1 Bacteroidota bacterium
TCGACTGCAGTTAAATTGGATAAAAGATAAAGTCCAATATTAGTCGGTGAAGTTCTATGAGCAACTACCGGTGTTGGTTTTTCTTGAAAATTATCAGGCGGCAACCAATTGTCTTCTTCTGTAACATACTTCTCAAAAAAACCCCAGGTTTTTCTGGAAAGCACTCTCAGATAAAGAATCTGATCATCTGTAAGAGAACTTGATTGCTTAGAGATCGGACGGCTCATCCACCAAGTAACGAATGGAGCAGACATCCAAAGTAACAGAATCGGAATAGCAATTGCAATTCTACTTGGATCCGTCGTGAACAAAAAATAAAATATTCCAAGTGCAAGAGCCGGTTCAAACCACATTGAATTGAATGAAGCAGCCAGACTCGACGGATTCATCCTATCCTCAACAGAAGAAGGATTCCATTCGAGCAGCTTTTTATGTGAAATAATCATTCTCCAAATCGTTCTAACGACAGCCAGAAATGTATAGAAGGCTTCATAAGGCAAACAAATAAGTGTAAAAATTATTTGAACAAAAACTCCACTGGCATTTAAACTGAATAAAATTATATGTTGAGTGAACACAATATCTTTTTGTCGTTTGAACAATTGCCATACGGAAGAAATTATCACCGGCATTATAATTACACTTGAAATTACGATGGTCCAGAAAAACGGATGCTCAAGTACTAGCCAAGCGATTAACATGAATATTGTTAAGGCAATTGGCACAAGACTGCGTCGGATATTATCAAAAATTTTCCACCGTGATAAAGCTGAAAGAGTATTCCTTTTCCATTTGTGATTTACATTTGGGACAAATGGTGTAAAGAAGGCAGCGATCTGCCAGTCACCACGGATCCATCTCATTCTGCGTTTAACATCAGCTCTGTAAGTGCTTGGATATTTTTCGAAGAGCTGCACATCACTAATCAAACCGGATCTGGTATAACATCCTTCAATGAGATCATGACTTAAGATCCTGTTCTCCGGAAACTTTCCCCCAAGTGCTTTTTCGAAAATGTCAACATCATAAATTCCTTTTCCTATAAATGAGCCTTCGAAAAATAAATCCTGATAAACATCAGACGATGCTCTTGTGTAGGGATCAATCCCAGGTTCATTACCATGCAATTTTGCAAAGTTTGAAGCGGTAACATCCGGTAAACTTACTGCCACACGAGGCTGCAGGATTCCATATCCTTGTGTTACGCGCTGTTTCTTTTCATTATAAAGTGCACGATTAAGCGGATGTGCCATGGAAGCGATAAGTTTCCATGCAGCACCACGTGGCAACTGCGTATCCGCATCAAGCGTGATTACATATTTTATAACTAGTAAAGAATCTGTCTTTCCTATGATTAATGAAAAACGATCGTGACCGGAACCGCGAAGAATTGCATTTAATTCTGCAAGCTTACCACGTTTTCTTTCATAACCCATCCAGATCTTTTCGTCTTTGTTCCACCGTCTTGGTCTATGAAATAAAAAGAACATTTCATTTTCGCTGTAACCATATTTCACATTCAATTCTTCAATACCTCGCTTTACCTGATCCAGAATCTTCTGATCACCGGGCAAATTCTCTGATTTCGCATCTGTAAAATCCGTTAATAATCCAAACTGCAGATTTTTATCCATGTTCGCCAGATAGCGAACTTCCAAGGCTTCTACCAGCTCATCAATATCATTTGAATTCGTGAGCATGGAAGGGATGATCACCAGCGTATGGAATTCATCAGGAATTCCTTCGGAAAAATCCAGACGTGGTAATAATCTTGGCTTTACAATTAATGTGGACAAGAAGTTGATGAGAGTAATAACCAATTGGCTAAAGCTTAGAAATGCCAGACCAAGAATCAGCAACATCAACAACTTGCCTATCTGTTCATCACGAATCAGATAATAAGTTCCTATTGTCAAAATAGAAGTTGAAATTAAAATTGTTGACAGGTAGAGGAATAAAGCACGACGACGAACTTTAAACCGAATGTTATTGAAAAATGTTTGTGGAATTTTCGCTGCTAGTCTTGTTTCCATTAAACCTTTTCCAATCAGGTAATAGCCTACATGTGCCTGCCTATCCTGTATTGAATGATCTATAGCCCGATCGTTAGCAAGTTTAAGAACAATATGTGATATTTCTTCTTCCGATAATTTCGATCGCTGTGCAACATGTTCAACAACGTGACGAAACTGATCCCGTGTTGTAAAATCCATATTGGAATACACTCTTGCAGGATCCTTTCGAAGGATCTGTTCCACTACACTGTGTTCTTCAACAAAATCACGCCAGTTCATTGCACTTAGCAAACGAAGACTATCGATTGAGTTTTTCACAGAAACCTGATCAGCTGCTTGTTTTTGATTTTCAGAAGAGATCAATTCTATACTAGTTAAACCGCTTTCAGTTAATCGTTGTTCGATCCACGAAAGCGCCAGAGCAAGACCGGGACCTTTTCCACTTAACTGACGGGTTAACTCAGCGATAAAAGGACTTACAAGCGGTGGCTTTGAGCGTGTCATATCCGCTATCGTAATGATAAGATCGCGGGGTTCGTTTTCAGCAGTTTCAATCAGACGTTTTGCCCATTGGTCAGCAAGGTTTCTGTCAATTCTGTCAATTGCAATTTTAGCAGAAACACGACGCAGGTTTTCAATCAATGCAAGTCGGAGCATGATTGGAATTGCCCAAAGTTCTCCTAATTTTAATCTGGCAACCGATTGATATGATCTTAAAAAACTACTAAGACTTTCAATATCGATGCGTCCATCACTATGCGAAATAATTTGTAAGGCTATGTCATACACACGGGTCAAACCGGCAGCTCTCTTGTTGGCAAGCTTAGGCAGATTTTCGCTGTATCCTTTTGGTAAATGTCTTTTTGCAGTACGAATCTGTTCTTCAATCAGATAAAAATTATCGACTAACCATTCACCGGCAGGTGTGATTTGAGATTCAGATGATTCATCATCAGTTAGTAGAGTCTGAACTTCTAATAATGTTTTTTCATTATCAGCAAGTCGACGAAGTACGAGATCTTTTCCTTTCTCGGAACTGAGGCGATGGGTTTCAGCAAGAGTCTTTCCATACTTCTCAATTTGTCCTGAGGTGAATAGTTCAGAACGAAGAGGTTCTTCGTTTGTATAAGTACGTTTATTTGCTTTCTCCTGAAAATATGCTCGCATCTGCGCTAAAATATCATCAGCTGTTTTACTAATTTGCTTCATAATTCTCTGAGACAGAACTTCTGTCCGGTTAACTTTTAGGCTATAAAGTTACCTGAATTGAGCAAGGAAAATCCTGAAATATGATTAACTTTTCACAGTGAAATTGTTGGTTTCTTATTCAATAACAAACTTTTGAATATAGGACTCCCCGTTTTGACAAAGCACTCTGACAAAATAATTTCCTTTTGCCGGATTTGATCTTTCAGTTGACCAAAGGAAAGTATGCTTACCTGCTGTTTCATAACTTCGAAACGGTTTAGAAACCAGAGCTCCTGCAGCATTAATGATCGAAATTTCAATCTCAGAACTTTCCTTCAATTCATATGCAATACATGCCGTTTGTCCGTATGACATTGGGTTTGGAAAAATCGAAATTGCAGATCCGATAGTTGCTTCCTGAATCCCCGTTGAAACAAAATTTTCAAGGTGAATAACTTCCGAATTTAGTATCTGAGAATGATTTGATGTTGTATCCTGATCATATGCAACATAGGCCACTGCATTCATAAACGCCGCATTCCATGTTGGATCAATAGTGAAATTCATTGGTTGTGTGTATACAGTTCCCGGAGTAACAAGAGCAGGAACAGCTCCTCCAATACCCCAGGTTCCGCCAACAGCTTTGCGAACTACTGAATTATGTTTCCAATGCTGCAATGGATCATTTCCATTTTCAACTGTCGATGAATAATTTGTTTGTTCTAAAATTCCAACAGCGGGAATACTATCTTCAATAAGCAATATATTTATCTTTATCGGAATACCGCTTTCAGGCAATGAATAAAATTCAACATTAACATCACATGAATAAGTTGATCCGTTTCGAATCATATTAGTGAAAGAGACAGATGCAATTGCAGGAATATTTCTTTGCAGATAGTAGTTAGTCATCCACAATGTATACAATGGATTGTATGGAAAATTCTGATTTCTATATCGGTTAAAGAGAGCAGTTGGATAACTACTGACATTAAATCGGTCCTGGAAACTTTGATTCTCCGCAATTGTAAGCGGATCCATTCGGTGCCAGGCAAGTTGAATGCATTCTTGTGGATAGTTTGAATAGATCGTCTCGCCTCTCAGTGTTCCTTCCGGACAGCCGCCACACCATGTTCCGGTAAACTCTTCTAGCATTATTCTCTTTGCAGGCTGAGCAGTAGATACAATAATGCTTAGGAAAAAAAGTACATAAAGTGATAGGATATTTTTCATGATCTGAGTTTTTATATGATGCCTTGAAAGCCTTTTAAGAAGCACCACTAAAGTAACAATTTTCCTTTTACTTCGCCGAGTGCTCGAATATTTGAATTTGCTTCGTATCTTTGCGAACAATCTACATGATATCTGTGAAAACTAATCAGCAGTATTCGGACAAAGAACTTTTAATTTCAAGGTTTGCAAATGCACTATCGCATCCGGTTCGTGTTGCTATTATTCAATTACTTTTGAAGCAAACGAGTTGCTATCATGGTGACATGGCAAATGAATTGCCTATAGCAAATAGTACACTTTCTCAACATCTGAAAGTTCTGAAGGACGCCGGATTAATTGAAGGCGAGATCACCCCACCAAAGACAAAATATTGCATTCATCGCGAAAACTGGGCTTTGGCTAAGGGACTTTTGATAGGTTTTTTTGATTAGTTGCTAATTTAAGATTATTCGTATATTTACGAACTGATTAAAAATGACCTTCCACCATACGGCTTGAACTTATGCAACCAAGATTAAAATTTCTCGACAGATTTCTGACACTATGGATTTTCCTGGCAATGATACTAGGCATTGGTCTTGGCCATTTTTTTCCGGGAATCTCAGGACTTATAAATACATTTTCTGCCGGCACGACAAATATACCATTGGCAATCGGATTGATCTTGATGATGTATCCGCCGCTGGCAAAAGTTGATTATTCATTGCTTCCGAAAGCATTTCAGGACAAGAAACTTATTTCATTATCGCTTTTTCTCAATTGGTTTATCGGGCCATTGCTGATGTTTGCACTTGCCATGATTTTTCTCAAAGACCAGCCTCAATATATGACCGGATTAATTCTGATCGGTCTGGCAAGATGTATTGCAATGGTCATTGTATGGAACGACCTTGCCGGAGGAAGCAGAGAATATGCAGCATTGCTTGTAGCACTAAATAGTATTTTTCAAGTCTTTACATATAGCTTTTATACATGGCTATTCATTAATGTACTGCCGGAAAAATTTGGCTTGAAAGGTTTTGATATGAATATCTCAATGAATGAAGTAGCACAGAGTGTTTTCATTTACCTGGGAATTCCATTCATTGCAGGATTTGTAAGCAGACATTATCTGATAAAATACAAAGGTAAAGACTGGTTTAATCATAAATACATTCCTAAAATTTCACCGATCACACTATACGCTTTATTATTTACTATCGTTTTAATGTTCAGTTTGAAGGGCGATGCAATTCTCGAATTACCGAAAGATGTTTTAAAAATTGCAATTCCACTGGTGATCTACTTTTTCCTGATGTTCTTCATAAGTTTCTACATCGGTAAATGGATGAAAGTTCCTTACGATAAAAACACTTCCGTTGCATTCACAGCTACAGGTAATAATTTCGAATTAGCTATTGCAGTTTCAATTGCCGTTTTTGGAATTCATTCTCCGCAAGCCTTTGTCGGAGTGATTGGTCCATTGGTAGAAGTCCCGGTTCTCATTCTGCTGGTTAGGGCGGCTTTAAGAATGAAGTATAAGAATGTAACAGTTCAAAGGGTTTAAGGTGCTGTCCCACACCTTAAACCCCTTAAACCTTTTACTAAGTAGTATCTAAAACCGCTATTCCAACGTCTGAGTAAAAATCTTTTCATCAAGATTCGCTGTATCTCCTAAATAGAGCCAACGGATTGCTTTTGTATATTTTCTAAAAGCGGTATTTATGTCTTCAAGTTTCAATTTCTGTACTTCATCTAAAACTTTGGTAGCAGTCTTCCATGTACTCAGATTTTCATTGTCACCAATCGTTGCAGCCAATGCACTATTAGTTTCAAGGTTCATATAGTACTTGGTCAGGTATTGCTCTTTTTTATCTGTCAACTCTTTTGCATCAAATCCATTCTTACGAATCTTCTTCACTTCATCTGTCATTACCTGAACAGATTGAGCTGGATCAGTTGTTGAAACATACATTGCGCTATACGGACTTTTGTGTCCGGCTACATAGGAGTATGGAGCATATGACAAATTTCTTTTTGTCCGGATCTCAACAAACAATCTGTCGCTCAGGATCTGAATCGCAATTTTCATAGCCATATAATCTGCAGAGCCGGGATTAGGACAATCCATTACACCTTTGATATAATTTGTTGCAAGTTTTCTGTCTTCTTTAAACAATGAAGAAGCTGCAAAGTCAGGACGCTTTTCAGTAGAAGCTACTGCAGGGGCAGAACCAATCGGTATTCCTTTCAACATATTAACTTTTGTTTTGATATCATCCTCACTAAGATTACCGACAAATACGACAAACAATTTATTTTTTGCAACTAGTGAACTGTAATACTTCTTCAGATCATCAGCAGTTAATTTCGTTAAAGAAGCTTCAGTCCCTGCAACCATTTTATTGTAGTTAGTTCCTTTATAAACTTCTGCATTGATCAGATCATCGATATGTGAATCAGGATCACTCTCTGACTGCTTAAGGTTGTTGATTGCTTCTTCCTTTTTATTATTGAACGTATTTTCATCGAATGCAGGTTTCATGACCATGTCTGCAAAGATCTCCCACGACTGATCCCATTTACTTTTCAGGCAATTCATAGTAACTTTACTTGCATCAAGTCCACTGCCTGCATTCACAGTAGTTCCCATGCTTTCCAGTGTTGAATGAAACTTGTCACGCGGAAATTTCTGCGATCCTGATTCAGCAAGAACACTCATCGTCAGCGCTTCAATACCTTCCTGTTCTTTTGAATAGTTAGTTGTCCCACCTTTAACATAAAGTGCAATACTGATGATATCCTTTGTCGAAGGCTTGTATATTACTTTGATCCCATCGACCATCATTTCCTTAACGCCCATATCTTGTTTTTTGATCGGGCGTTTCTTTATTTCATTTTGCGCTGACGAATGCATCGTAGTTGCAACAAAAAGAAGAGTGATTATATAGCTTAATTTTTTCATTTAGAATCCTGTTTAATAATTGTGAATTATTTCTGATCAAAAATTGTCTCGTCAACCTTCAATGATTCTCTCATTTCAGGACTAACTAAAAGTCCCCAGGCTGATGGCTGACCTTTAATATATTTTCTCACATAATCTTTTATATCCTGACGAGTAACTTTTTTCAAGTTGGAAACATAGTTTGTGTAATAATCAACACTGGCAGAAGACCACCAATATGTAATTGTATGAATGTATTCAGATGTTTTTTCTTTTCCGAATCCCTCTCCTATTTCCAGTTGGCTTTTTGCTGTTTCAAGTTGTTCGTCAGTATAATAATCATCTGTATCCCACATGGCAATATGATCTTGCATTACCTTCACTGCTTCTTTTATTTTCGCAGGATTAGGAACCATAATGATTTGAATCGGCCCGGTATATTTGCAAGTCTGATACCCAACATTCACCTGAAATGCCAAACCTCCTTCGACAAGTGCCTTTTGTAATTTTGAATTAGTTTGTCCAAGAATAAAAGAGAACACATCTGCAGCATACGTAGCTTTGATATCATTTCTTGTATCCGGACCATGCATACCTGCTGCAATAAAAGGAGCTTTTGCATTCTCATTAACGACAATGAAATTATTTTGTCCAACCATTGGATACATCTCAGGTATCGGCCAGCGTTTGAAAGGATCGACAGTAGTAGGCTTCCAGCTTCCGAAAATTGATTCGGCCATAGCAAATACTTCTTCATGATTTACATCACCGGCAATACAAAGCAGAGAATTGTTTGGATAATAAAACTTATTCTGAATCACTTTCATTTTTTCAGGCGTGGCAGTCTGAATTATGTAGTGATCGCCAATTGGATTTTTTCTACAGAAGTGATCGCCCCACATTTTATAGCCAAGTTCCTGAACTAAGAAAAACACCGGATTAGATTCATTCCGTTGAAATTCTCCGTCGACAACAACATTTTCCTTCATCATTTCTTCCTGGCTGAAAAGCGGATAGCGAATTGCAGAATTGATAAACTCCAAGCCCGGTTTCAGATTGTAATTTCCAAGAGTGACATAATAATTGACTCGCTCATTTGATGTTGTTCCATTGAATACAACACCAAGTTCCTTTACACGGGCTAAAAATTGTTCCTGAGAAGGATAATCTTTATTCGCCTTGAAAAACATATGCTCGTATAAGTGTGAAAGTCCATTGTACTCCGGTGGTTCTGTATAGCTACCGTTTCGTACACAAATTTCAATTGTAGCTAAAGGGACGGATGCATCCTCGATAACCAGTACTTCAAGTCCGTTTTCAAGTTTTTTTGAAAAGAAATTGGAAGGCAGAGTTGATTCTGCTGCTGTTAACTGAAAGGTACTTACAATTAACAATGCTGCAATTAATGAGCGGATCGGTTGTTTCATAAATAGGGTGAATTTTATCGAAAGCAAGATATATTTTGTTTACGAATAGCCCTACATCTTAACAAACTTTAAGAATAACATCTGAAATTTAATCTAATAAAGGAATTACTTTTATAATTAAAAATGAATAATGAACAATGAATAATGAGGTAAATTTATAAAATCTCCTGAAAATAAGTTTAAATATTCATTTAGCCTTCTCCCTTTCTTCCTTTCGGAAATAAGATCGGAGAAAGATGCTGTGTTTTAAGGCTTCTAGGTCTTCGTCAAGTTTTTTTGAGGCTGATTCAATATTGTTGAGTGTTTTCCGAAGGTCGGTTGCCATTAATGAATCAGCTAACAGGCTATTCAAAACTCCATTT
>JAYUWA010000612.1:0-9120 GCA_043753795.1 Bacteroidota bacterium
TGGAACCTATTTATGAAGTAGAAATAAAAGTTCCGGAAGAATTGATGGGCGATGTTGTTACTGATCTGCAATCACGTCGAGCTATAATTCTTGGAATGGATTCTGTTGGAACATATCAAGTCATTAAAGCGAAAACTCCACTGGCCGAATTAGACAAATATTCAACTTCCCTCAGGTCTATTACCCAAGGGCGTGGCAGCTATTCCGGAAAATTCACTGAATATGCTCCCGTCCCTTCAGACATCCAAAAGAAACTTGGAGAAGAGTACAAAAAGAATGAGATTCATTGAACAATAAATTGAAAAAAGCAAAAGCGCCCGGCAGAGATGTTGGGCGCTTTTTTTTATTTCTGACTATTCACTCGACACATGACCTTTTTCCATTATAAAAACCAATCAACATCCGACTTGTTAAAAACTATTCCACTAAAGAACAGCCAAAGGGTAACAAAAAGCAGGGTTTAGGTGTTTATTTTAATGGATGAATATGCTGTATTTATTTTGAGTTTGTGGTGTGAAGTGTGAGCACAAAAACTAATCTAGTCTGCGCCTTAAACGTTAATGAAATTTGTTATAATCCGGCTCCTTAGAATATCTAAGGATTCACCCTAAAAATACCATTATTTACATAAATAAATACGAATTTACCTAGTATATCCTTACTTTTACCAAGTTATCTCACAACAGATTATGAAAATAAAATTATTACTCCCGGTATTATTCTTAGTACTCCTTGTTACTGCATCAAACGCCCAAATTCAATTCACTAAAGAATATGGCGGGCAATACAATGAGGATGGCAGATGGATGGAACAACTTCCCGACAGCGGTTACATAATGGTTGGCGGTACAACTTCTTTTAGTAACGGACAAACCGATTTCTGGTTAGTTCGCGCTGATGCATATGGAAACGAACTTTGGACCAAATCTATAGGTGGAACTGAATTCGAATTTGCAAATATGGTAAAGCCAACACCTTTAGACAATGGCTTTGTGATCTGTGGTTTTACAAATTCTTATGGTGCCGGTGGAAATGATGGTTGGATTGTAAAGACAGATGTTAATGGAAATACACTTTGGTCGAGAACTGTGGGTGATGCAGGTTTACAGGAATTTGAAGCTATCGTACTAACCTCTGATGGTGGTTATGCTGCAATCGGTATAAACTATACTACCGGTACACAATACTATGATATTCTTTTAGTAAAATTAAACTCTGCCGGTGTTGTGCAATGGCAGAAGAATATCGGTGGACAAGGTTATGAAATTGGAAACTCAATTCAGGAAACTGCTGATCACGGATTTATTCTTTCGGGTCAAACTTATAGCTATGGACTTGAAGATGGCGATACCTATTTAGTGAAAACGGATTCTGTTGGAAACGTTGAATGGGAGAAATCAATTGTTAACAGAGGAATCCAGGAATCACACTATGTTGCAATTACTCCTGATGGCGGTTATGTAATGATTGCTGATGCCGATAGTCTTGACAATAGTTTAGGACAAACAGATATTTGGTTGATCAAAACTGATTCGAATGGTGATACGTTATGGACGAGAACAGTTGGCGGAAATAAAAAAGACGGCGGGAAAACAGTTGAGATCACTTCTGATGGCGGAATGATCCTTGGGGGTATCTCCAGAAGTTTCGGATTGATCGATCCGAATTACTATTTCATTAAAACGGATAGTCTTGGAATTATCGAATGGCAGAATTCATCTTATGGTACTTACGAACATCATGATCATGGATACAGAGCGATCCAGACTTCTGATGGTGGTTTTGCACAGTTTGGTTATTTCAGAAACGCAGCAGGATTTATGAATTTTTGCCTTGTTAAGGTTGGTCCAAATGGTGGAGTAACGAAAGACATTGGTATTGATGAGATCGTTACTCCTTACACTTCTCTGTGTCGCAGTAATAATGTTCCTTTTGTATTGACGCTCACAAATTATGGAGCCACGAATGAGAACAACATCGTTGTGACTATTGACATCAACAATGGAATAAGTGTCACTACACTTCAAGACACACTTACAGGTGCGTTAGCGTTTAACACAAGCAGAACATTAACATTTGATCAAACATACAACTTCAATACTGATGGAGTCTATACAGTTACTGCACACATTGCACACAGAAATTTTGATGCCAGTTATCCGAATGATACAAATATTGTTTCTGTAAATGTTTTGCCTCCTACTATCGATCCACAAACAACTAGTGGAGTAAGTTGCACACCGGCTTCATTAGCACTTTCTGCAACTGCATCTGCAGTGGACGATTCATTATTCTGGTATGATACGCCTGTTAATGGCAATATGATCATGACAGGTTCAAATTACACAACACCTTCTCTTTCGTCTTCTGAAAGCTATTACGTTCAATCTGTAAAAGGTAAAGGAAGTAAGGTTGGTCCGGCAGATAATTCTATTGGTTCCGGCAGTACCAGCAACAATGGATATTTAAAATTTGATACCCGCCTTGCATTGAAATTAATTTCAGTAAAGGTTGTTGCAAACTCTGCGGGTAATCGTACAATTGAATTACGAAATTCTTCCGGAACTGTAATCCAATCAAAAACTATTAACCTACCTGCAGGAGAAAGTCGTGTTCATCTTGATTTTGATGTTCCGAAAGGAAATGATTTTCAATTAGGACTTGGAAGTGGAAGTGGTAACCTATTCAGGAATACCAGTGGTGCAGCTTTTCCATATAGTGTTTCTAGAACAATTGAAATATATGGCTCAAGCTCTCCGAATATTGACACCTACTATTATTTTTATGATTGGTATATTTTTGTTCCTTATGAAAATTGCGGAAGTAATCGTGTAGAGGTGCAGGCAAATATCGGAACGAGTACACCAACAAATGCATTTGATCAGACGCGTTGTGGACCGGGAAGTGTGACTCTTACAGCATCAGGAGTATCAGCAGATCTTGACTGGTATGATGCACCAACCGGAGGAACTCTTGTTGATCCGGGTCAGAATTTCACAACACCGTCTTTATCATCGACAACAACATATTACCTTGAGGTAGCAGGTTGTTCTCCGCGAATTGCTGTGCAGGCAATCATCAGTTCACAACCGGCTCCGCCAACTGCGGTTGATGTTACTAATTGCGGTCCCGGGCAAATCGTACTTAATGCGACCTCCGCTGATTCTGTTTTCTGGTATGATGCTGCTACAAATGGAACTCTACTTGGCACAGGATCTTCATTCACTACTCCTTACCTGAATGCAACACAAACTTTTTATGCTTCCGCAGGAGCTGATTGCCCTAGTGCTCGTGTTCCTGTGCAGGCAATTATCAATTCGGTTGCTGCTCCGGTAACATCAAATGTTTCAGCATGTGGTCCGGTATCAGTTACTTTGAATGCAACATCTGCTGATCCTGTGGGATGGTATGATCAGTTGATCGGAGGAACTTTATTGGCAACAACATATAACTTCGTAACTCCTGTACTGGGAACATCAACAACCTATTTCGCGCAATCGCTTGGCACGTGCCCTAGTTCAAGAGTTCCTGTCATTGCTGATGTTACTACAATTGATCCGCCTGCAGTCAACGATGTTGACAGATGTGGTGCAGGTGTCGTTGTGCTTTCCGCTCAGTCGCCTGATACTGTAACGTGGTGGACAGATGCCACATCTGGAACTCAGTTAAGTTCAGGTCTGACTTTTACAACTCCTTCAATTACCACTTCAACAATATACTATGCTCAGGCTGCTAATAATGGTTGCACAAGTGTCCGTATTCCGGTTACTGCTACTGTTATTAATACTCCTGCGCCAATAGCAAGCGATAGCGCCAATTGCGGTCCGGGAACTATTGATCTGGCTGCAGTTTCATCGGATACAATTTACTGGTACGATGCTCCAACCGGAGGGAACCTGCTTTTTACAGGCGATGTTTTCACCACACCATCATTAACTACTACAACTACTTATTATGCTCAGGCTAGTCTGGCTTGCCCTAGTCCACGCACCGCTGTTGATGCAATTATCTCAACTACTGCTGCCGATCCTATAGTTCAAGATACAGCTGTCTGCGGAACTTCAACAGTTACCCTTTCCGCTTCAGCAGCAAATCCAGTAACATGGTACGATGCTCCGGGTGGTAATGTGCTTGGAACAGGAGCTACATTTACTACTCCTTCAATCTCTGCCACAACAACGTATTATGTTGTTGCCGGAATTCCGGGTTGTATAAGTAACGCTATACCTTTGGAAGTAACAGTGAATGCAGTTCCTGCTGATCCTGCTGTTACTACTGCAAGCAATTGCGGTCCTGCTCAACTTTCAGTAACTGCTACTTCTGTTGATCCTGTTTCATGGTATTCTGCAGCAAGCGGAGGTACTTTGTTGTCGTCGAATGCAACTTATACTTCAACATTCAATGCAACAACTACTGTCTATGCAATTTCATCAAATGGACTTTGCAACAGCACTGCAATTCCTTCTACGATTACAATTCATACGATTCCAACTATCAATATTGGTCCGGCAGTGATCAGTATCAATAGTGGACAAACTGTAACTTTAGATCCGGGTGCCGGTTTCTCTTCGTATCTGTGGAGTACGACTGCAACAACACAAACTATTACTACAGGGATAGCCGGTTTTTACTATGTGACTGTTACGGATGGAAATGGTTGTCAGGGTGCTGATTCGGTTACGATAAACGTCATCATTGGAATTGATGATCCTGAATCAGAAAATGCAGTAATGGTTTATCCTAACCCTACAACAGGCGCTTTCCTTGTAGTCGTACGGGACCCATCATTAAACTTCGAAGTCCGGATAACTGACGTATTAGGGAAATTGATTGCTACTGACAAACACAATGAAAACACGTTATACAGTAAGTTGTTTGATCTTACAAATGAACCAAATGGCGTTTATTTTGTTTCTCTTCTTGGAACAAATGGAATTGTAACAAGAAGTGTGATTATTCAGTAAACAATACAACGGTAAAATTTAAAAACCTGCCGTTTATACGGCGGGTTTTTTTGTTATAATTCAGTCCCACAATTCACAAAAAAAATATGAAAAAAATCTATCTCTTTACTTTATCGTTCCTGTGTTTGACTTTCATTTCTAATGGTCAGATAACCTGGGAAAAATTGTTCAGTGCAAAAAATACTGACGTTTTTAGAAGTGTTAAAGAAGTTCCTGCCGGGGGTTTTGTTGCAGTGGGCTATACCTCTGATTCTACTGTAAGCGATTCTGATGCATATGTGGTACGAATGTCAACATTGGGTGATACGCTCTGGACCTACCGTCAAAATATTGGCTTAAGTAAAAAAGATGTCTTTTATAAAGTTATAGTAACCGCTGATGGTGGTTTTGTAATGTGTGGTTATACAAGTAGTATTTCAGGAATCTCTGATGATATTTTAATTGTAAAACTTACTTCAAACGGACAAATGGTATGGACAAAAACTCTTGGTGGTGCCGGACGAGATCGAGCTCAAGATGTTATTGAACTAAGTAATGGCTCATTTGTAATCACAGGTTATACAACTTCGTCGCCGGCCTCGTATTATGATGCTTTTCTCTATAAGATCAACTCAAGTGGTGACTCTTTATGGTATAAACTTTACACCACTGGTTCATTTCAATATGATGATGCTAATTCGGTGCGGGCTTTGAGTAATGGAGGTTTTTTAATGGGTGGACAAAGTCAAACAACAACTAATGGCTTTGATCAATTTTTGATTCGAACTGATGATAGTGGCAATGTTCTCTGGACAAAAGAATTCGGAACAATAGGTACTGACAATATTGATTACATAGCAATTGGAAACAATTGCTTTTATCTGGCCGGAGGCACTGCTGGTGCTGGTGCAGGGGGTGATGATGGCTATGTGGTAAAAACTGATACTTTGGGAAATGTAATTTGGGCTAGGACCTATGGTGGATCTTTTCCGGATGATTTTCATACTATCCAAATTACAGGAGACGGCGGTTTAGTGATGTCCGGTACTACCAGCAGTACGGGTGACCTTCAACCAAACATGTGGTTAATGCGAACGGATGCTAATGGAGATTCTTTATGGTCAAGAACTTTCGGCGGCGATAATCATGATCACGGTTATAGTGCAATTGAAACTTCCGATGGAGGATATATAATTGTTGGTCACACGGGTAGTTTTGGTTTCAATAACGAAGATGGTTATATAGGAAAAACTAATTCATCAGGAATTGTAATTGATAGTTTAACATATACAACCGTAGGGGCTCTTATCACTCCAACTGCACTTGGTTGCGGAACAACAAACGTGCAGGTCAAAGTTCTTCTTAGAAATTTCGGAAATGCAGTCGTGCCAACTGTTCCTTCTACTGCTGACATTACCGGCGTATTAACTACAACACTGAACGGTTTGTACAATGGCAATTTCTATCCGCAAGATGCCGATACCCTTGTCTATTCAACTACAATTAATACTACTACCGGTGGCACATATACTTTTGTTTTATCAACGAACAATAATAACGATGTGTACCCTGCAAGAAATTCATTGACCGTAACTCTGAATATTGAAGGAAACAATGGCGTGCCAACTACAAGTGGTGGTATGAGTTGTGGTCCGGGAACTGTCACGCTTTCCGGAACTTCTGCAGGAACAATTTATTGGTTCAATGTTCCAACAGGCGGTTCATCTTTAGGTTCCGGGACTACGTTTGTTACCCCTTCAATTTCTACGAATACAAATTATTATGCACAGAGCGGTCTGATATGTCCTAGTGCAAGAAGTACAGTATTGGCTACCATCAATTCTATCCCTTCAGCACCAACCGGAACTGATGGTTCACGTTGCGGCACAGGAACAATTGATCTTGCTGCAAGTTCTGCGAGTCCCGTTGTTGAATGGTATGCTGCTTCTACCGGTGGCAGTTCTCTGGCTACAGGAACAAGCTATACTACTCCATCCATTTCTTCGACAACAATCTATTATGCTCAGTCTGTTGATGCATCAACATGTGTTAGTACACGCACAGCAGTAAATGCTAATATCAACCCTGTACCTGCTGATCCAACTACTACCAATGGCACACTTTGCGGAACAGGAAGTACTACTACACTTTCTGCATCAGGTCCGGGAATATTCTGGTATAATGATGCTGTAGGAACAAATCAGGTTGGTACCGGTGGAAACTGGATCACTCCAACTCTAAATGCTACAACTACTTTCTACGCTCAATCATATGATGGTACTTGTGGAAGCAATTTTATTCCTGCAACTGCTACTCTTGTAAGTTTGCCTACAGTTTACGTAGGACCCGACACTGCTATTGAAATCGGAACGGCATTTATCCTCGATGCAGGGCCTGGATTTGTAAGTTACTTGTGGAATACATCAGATCAAACTCAGCAGTTGACTGTTTACGGTCCCGATACATTCTGTGTTGAAGTAACCGATGCAAACGGATGTGTTGCTACTGATTGCGCAATCATTGATTTCTTCGTAGGAGTAAATGAAAATATTGCAAATAATATTTTCAATCTATATCCAAATCCTGCATCCGAAAATGTAAATATTTCATTTGCAAAAAATATGAAAAATGCAATCGTATCAATCGTTGATGTTTCAGGAAAAATTATTTACTCTGACCATATTTCAAATATTGATGCAGGAACATCGAAGTCAATCAACACTTCTGATCTTAGCTCCGGAGTTTATTTTGTAAGGATAAGTTCGGATAGTGGACAGGTTTCTGGGAAGTTGGTGGTTGAGTGAGACAACCGGGACTCTGAGACAACCGGGACTCTGAGACATCCGGGACTCTGAGACATCCGGGACTCTGTCCCGGTTGTATACGCTTCTGGCACAGAGTCACGGACGCAATTCGCTACCGGGACAGAGTGGAGAATTTCCTACCGGGACAGAGTCCCGGTAGTCACACACTCAAATATAAGTTTACCATCTGTGTTTCCTAAAACACCTTCTGCGGCGCGTTCAGGGTGTGGCATCATACCAAATACATTTTTTCCGGCATTACAGATTCCGGCAATGTCGTCAAGGGTTCCATTTGGATTTGAAAGTGGCGTGATGTTTCCTTCTTCATCGCAGTAACGGAAGAGGATTTGTCCGTTGGCTTTCATATCAGACAACGTAACTTCATCTGCATAAAATTTTCCTTCGCCATGAGCGATAGGAATTTTTAGTGCACGATCAAGTGGAATTGAAGCGGTGATTAACGAATCATTATTATCAGCCTTGATGAATACATTCTTGCAAACAAATTGGTGGTGCTCATTATGAGTTAATGCACCGGGCAAAAGTCCTGCTTCGCATAAGATCTGAAAGCCATTGCAAATTCCTAAAACAAATCCGCCCTGGTTTGCGAACTCTATCACTTCCTTCATGATCGGTGAGAATCTTGCAATCGCTCCTGATCTCAAATAATCGCCGTAAGAAAATCCACCGGGCAGAATAACAAAATCACATCCCTGAAGATCGTGATCCTTATGCCATAATTTAACAACCTGTAATCTTAAGACATTGCGAAGAACATGCACCACATCTTCATCGCAATTGGAGCCCGGAAATACTACTACACCTATTTTCATGTGACGAAGGTACTAAGGGGAATCGTCAATAGGAACTGATCTAATGGAAATTTTTAGTGGCAGTCAGGTAGAAATCCTTTCCGAAAAAAATTACTTATCGTTGTATTGATAAGATGAAAGCTTTTTCATCAATTCTTTCCGTGCATTATGTATGCGGACCTTTACAGTTCCTAACGGAATTTTCAGATATTTCGAAATCTCCTCGTATTTATAGCCTTGAAAGCTAAGCATAAATGGAGTCTTTAAGTTGTCTGACAATTCATCTAATGCAGCGTTAATGTCTTTCATCACCAGATTTCCTTCTCCTTCATTGCTTCTATTCGATGCAGCAGAATTAAGGTAATATTGATCTTCCGTTGAATCATTGAAGATCTTCGATTTCATTGCCCGTCTGTATTTGTTGATAAAGATGTTCTTCATCATCGTGTACAACCAGCCTTTTAAATTGGTTCCGGAAGAAAATTTATCCTCATTGATAAAAGCCTTCAACATTGTGTCTTGAACCAGATCTTCAGCTTCCATTTGGTCATGCGTCAACTT
>JAYUWA010000613.1:0-2990 GCA_043753795.1 Bacteroidota bacterium
ACAGAAGCGTTCTTGCAAGTGAAGATCTGCGAATGGAGATCATCAAAGATGAACTTGCAGAGATCAAAGAAAAATACGGTGATGCCAGAAGAACTGAGATCGTTTATTCAAGCGATGATATTTCTATGGAAGATATGATTGCCGATGAGGAAGTTGTAATTACAATTTCGCATTTAGGTTATATCAAACGCACACCATTATCAGAATATAGAACTCAAGGTCGCGGTGGTCGTGGTGCAAAGGGGAGCTCAACACGTGATGAGGATTTTGTTGAACATATTTATGTAGCAACAAATCACAATTACATGCTGTTCTTTACAGAAAAAGGTCGTTGTTACTGGCTGAAAGTTTATGGTATTCCTGAAGGAAATAAAACTTCAAAAGGCAGAGCGATACAGAATCTTATCAGTCTGAGTCCTGATGATAAAGTGAAAGCATTTATCAATATCAAGGATCTTGAAAACGAAGAATACATCAACAATAATTTTATTGTGATGTGTACGAAGAACGGAACAATAAAGAAAACTTCGCTCGAAGCTTATTCTCGTCCGCGTATGAATGGTATCAATGCCATTACGATTGAAGATGATGATGTTTTATTGGAAGCACGTCTGACCAATGGTAAAAACGAGATCATGCTTGCTACTAAAAAAGGAAAGCTAGTTCGTTTCAACGAACAGACTGTACGTCCAATGGGAAGAAATTCCATTGGTGTAAAAGGAGTAACGCTCGACGGTCCTGATGATGTAGTGATTGGAATGGTTTGTGTAACCGACCCTGAAAAGGAATCATTAATGGTTGTTTCAGAAAAAGGTTATGGCAAACGTTCTGAGGTAGAAGAATACAGGATTACCAACCGCGGCGGAAAAGGAGTAAAGACAATTAATGTTACTGAGAAGACCGGTAATCTGATTGCAGTAAAAGTTGTTGATGACAGCGATGATCTTATGATCATTAATAAATCAGGAGTGACCATCAGGATGAGTATTGGTGAGTTAAGAATAATGGGCAGAGCAACACAGGGAGTTCGCTTGATCCGTTTGGATGAAGATGATGAAATTGCATCTGTTGCAAAAGTTGAGATCGACGAAGAAGAAAAGAAAGCAGCAATGGAATTAGCTGCTGGTTCAGAACCGGTTTCTGAAAGTGAAGATCAGAAAGATGATAATGAATCACCGGCAGAACCGGAATCAGATGAACCTAAACCGGACCAACTTTAACTTAACATAATATTTAGCAAAAAAGGAATATGAAAAGAATCAGTTTATTACTCATAACTTCTTGTTTATCTGTAACTTTAACCTATTCACAGAAAGCAAAAGTTCAGACTGCATGGAACTTTTATAAAGAACCATATCAGCAATATGACAAAGCAAAGCAAGCAATTGATGAGGCTGCTGCTCATGAAACAACCTCGGGAATGGCAAAGACCTGGTATTACAGAGGACTGATATATGCCGCATTATACAATAATGAGAAGTTTGGTAGTCTATGTGATAATTGTCTCTGGACTGCTTATGAGTCATTTAATAAAGCCAATACATTGGACCCTAAAAACGATTGGGCCGATGAGATCACAACCGTCAGAATTCCATTAGTAGTAAATGATGTCTTTAAAAAAGGAGTTAAAGCGTATGAAACGAAAGATTTCAAAACAGCTTTAACTGAATTCGAAAAGGTTTTGATCATGTCACCCGGAGATACATCGGTAATCCTGAATTCAGCGTATTCTGCAGAACATGCCGGAGATATGGTAAAGGCCAAACAGTATTACAACCAATTGATCGCCTACAAATTCAACGACGACAAGATCTTCCTTTCATTGAGTGATATCTATATGAAAGAGAAAGATACAGTGAGCGCATTAAAAACGATCCGAGAAGGTCGTGCAATGTATCCTGACAGTTTAGGTTTGATGCTGAATGAGATCAACATCCTTTTATCGAGTGGAAAACAGAAAGAAGCAACGGCAGCATTGGATGCAGCAATTGCACACGACACAAAGAATCCGAGTTTATACCTTGCTTTAGGAGCAACGTTCGATAACCTTGCTAATCCACGTGATAAAGCAGCGAAAGAAGCACTGAAACCTGAGCAGTACAACGATTACATCTCAAGAGCAGAAAAAGCATACAAAGATGGTATTGCAATTGACCCGACAAATTATGTACTAAATTACAATCTGGGTGCGTTGTATTTCAACCAGGCAGTGGAGATGATCAATGCAGCGAATTTATTAAAGTCTAATGTTGAATTTGAAAAGGCAAAAGCCAAATACGAACTTAAGTTCAAAGAGGCGCAACCATATTTGGAAAAGTCATTAGAATCAAATCCGAACAAATCGGCTGAGGATAAAGACACATATAAAGGAACATTAACTTCATTAAAACAATTGTATATCAGAACAGGGGAAACCGAGAAGTATACTAAGGTGAATGAACAATTAAAGACATTAGAATAGTATCCAAAAGCTCATAAAAAAGAAGCCCGGAATTGACCGGGCTTTTTTTATGGAGATCAATCTCCGGATCACAGTTGAAACTAAGAAAGCCCGAAAGTAGGTTGGAAACAGATTATTCTCACTTAACATAATATTAATTATGGGACAAAAACAAACGTAGTTAAGTCAGGTAGAGCGGCACAGTTAAAAAACAACTTACCATCGCAGTCCCATAATTGGACACTATGTTAAGTAGCCCATCGCGCATCTGTTTTACGTTGAACTCTTTTAATTTTTAAATTATGGAATTCAACGATACTGTATGTGACAATTATAGTGAAGGGTTATTAATTATGGAATATGCGAAGGTTGGAATTTTGAACAGATAAATGTTAAAACCTACAATTATGTTAAGCCCTCAATTCATTGCACAGCTTCGCTTCGATTGCCTGAATATGGCAAAAGAAATCCTTACGGCAGACACTTCGTGTCTTGACGTTAAATCAAAAATTCAGAAATTAGCTGATGAACTATACGCTTATGCTCTGAA
>JAYUWA010000614.1:0-2980 GCA_043753795.1 Bacteroidota bacterium
GAATTTTAGTGACCTTAGTGTTTTATTTTTTAACCGGCTTTAAACTTCATCGAAACCGAATTCACACAATACCTCAACCCAGTATCAGTCGGACCATCATCAAAAATATGTCCGAGATGGGAGTTGCAGTTTGCACATAAAATTTCTGTTCGAATCATTCCATGTGCAGTATCGCGTTTTTGAATGATCTTTCCGCCTGCAATCTCTTTATCGAACGATGGCCACCCGCAACCGGAATCAAATTTCATTTCCGAAGTGAACAGATCATTTCCACATGCCGCACATTGATAAATACCATTGTCCTTATTCAAATATAATTGTCCGGTGAAAGGCGCCTCTGTGCCTTTTTGACGTAACACTCTATACTGCTCAGGAGTCAACTCCCGCTTCCATTCTTCTTCTGATTTCTGCATACCTTGTTTTTTTTTGCAATTAAAAAGTCAATTACTTTTTTTTAAGTACTTCTTTACAACGCTTTTTATAATCAGGTTTTTTCATCAACCTGTTTAAAAGCGACCAGAATCCTCTACCATAGTCGACATAAATCTCTGTGCCTTTATGGATCTTTCGTGTAGATGCGATAAAAACTTTTTTTCCTTGAACAATGTATTCACAATTGTTCCGCACGCCCTCAGCTCGAGTAATTCCACGCGCATCGTTTGCATACCGGCCAATTACTTTTTTATCGTGCAAGGCATCTACTGCCCATCGCGAATTGATCTTGAAAATATACGGATTGTAACCGTCGACATCTTTTACATCTTTCCATTTTACTAATTTTCCTTTGTACTCAACAATTATTGCCTTTGCCGGAATGTCTTCTGTTGTAAAAATTCCTTTACCGGCACCGGGAATAATTGACTTTCGTATTCTTAGTTGATTTTCCAATAAAGCCATATACTTTGTGTTCGTCTGGCAAATTGGGGATTTTTTTGCGAAGAGGCAAATTTTATAAGAATCGAAATTAAACCTTCTTAAAGAAATTCATTCTAAAAAAATTCCAACCTCATTTTTATCCCGTTCATTTTATTGATTTGCCAACAAATAAACCTCCGACAATACGATGACAGTTAAAATTTGACTTACCTCCAAATTGAATAACTTCGCCTCCTAAATTTAGGACAAAAATAATATTTAAGTACCTCTGCAACTGAATTCACCTAAATTAAAAACCTAAAACACATTCACCTATGTCAATACTATCCATCAAAAAAATAACGGTGGTTGCACTGTTATTCTTTATTTCAGCAGTTTCCAGTGCTCAACAATGGGGAAATTACACACTGTACAGTGTAAGTAACAGTACAAATGCATATCTTATAGATACAACAAGTGCGGTTTTTCATACTTGGACCTTTCCTTCCAATGCAAGAACCGGATACTCTTCTTATCTACTTCCGGGTGGAGATCTGATCAGAACTGTTGCACGTTCAGGAAATAGTTTTAGCGGCGGTGGTATGACAGGGCAAATTCAGAAATATGACTTTGCAGGGAATCTTATCTGGGATTTTGTTTATTCGACTTCGACATATTGTATGCATCACGATATTTGTCCACTGCCAAATGGCAACGTTTTACTTATTGTTTATGAATCAAAAACTCCTGCAGAAGCTACTGCTGCAGGAAGTTCACAAGCAATTACAATCTGGTCCGAAAAAATTGTTGAAGTACAACAGACAGGCCCTACTACAGGAACCATCGTTTGGGAATGGCATTTCTGGGATCACCTTGTGCAAAATCATGATCCGTCAAAAGCAAATTATCAAACTTCGATTGTTGATCACCCTGAACTCCTTGACATCAACTACTCAACACAGAAAGACTGGATTCATATGAATGGCATTGATTACAATCCAATGCTTGAACAAATTGTAGTGAGTTCACATAATCTTGATCAATGGTTTGTAATTGATCATAGCACAACAACTGCAGAAGCCGCTTCACATAGTGGTGGAAATTCAGGAAAGGGTGGCGATTTCCTTTACCGTTATGGTAATCCGGATTCATATGGCGCTACGGGCGCTACCGTTTTGAATGTTACTCACGATTCACACTGGATCCCTGAAAATTGCCCTGGCGCAGGTTCACTAGTTGGATTTAACAACAGAGGGATTTCAAATACTCAGTCAGCAGTTGATCGTATCGTTCCTCCGGTGAATGGCTATAATTATGATATCACAGCGGGACAAGCATATCTTCCGCTTACTTATGATGAGCGACATGCTTGCAACGGCTATAGTAGCAACATGAGTAACTCTCAGCATCTACCAAATGGTAACATGCTTGTATGTATGGCAACTTCAGGATTGATCTATGAAGTTGACCCCGCAGGAAATTTACTTTGGTCTAAAACTGCAACTGGCAGTGTCGCCCAAGCATTTCGTTATGAAGAATGTTATGTAAATAATATTGCTCCGGCTATTCCTGCAATCTCTCAGGTTGTCGACACTTTGGTTTCAACACCTGCGGTTTCCTATCAATGGTATTTCAATGGTGTACAATTCCCGGGAGCAACTGAACAAACTTTTCTCCCGACACAAGAAGGAAGATATGTAGTGAGAATTACTGATGCGAATGGTTGTGTATATCAATACTCTCCGGGATTTGATTTTGTATTTTCATCTACAAGCATTTCACAAAACAACCTTGATTCCAAAGTTTCATTGTATCCAAATCCGACAACAGGAATAATTCAGATCGACAACTCTGCTTTCGGTGGAAAATCATACAAGTCATTTTTATATAACCAATTCGGAAAGTTAATTTATACTTCTATGAATAATTCTGAACTTGATCTTACTTCCTATGAAGATGGTGTATACTTCGTGACACTTGTTTCAGAAACCGGAACAGTTTCGAAAAAAATCTCTTTAATCCGTTAATCTCCAAAAACTATTTATAATGAAAAATATCATTAACATCCTTGCCTTCGTCTTCCTAATTTCATTTCAATCGAATGCAAAAAAAGTGAAATTCGCAG
>JAYUWA010000615.1:0-2979 GCA_043753795.1 Bacteroidota bacterium
GGCACCTAAAATAGAATACGCTTCGAACGCAAAGTAATCACCGATCGTTAATCCAACGATACCTGAAAACCCTAGCCATAACCAGGCATGTCCATACTCTGTCGAAAACAGTTCAGCAAAAGCTTTTGAGTCAACTGCAAAACTGATAATTGTTATGAAACACAATGCGAGAAGTAATCGGAAATGATTTAAGGAATTAGATCCTAACCTTCTTGCAGCTTGTGTGAATGGAAAAATGCAGAATGACCATGAAAGTGTTGTCAGTAAACCAAAAAATATTCCTGAGTTCAGCATGTTATTAACTTCTTGAACCAAAGATTGCAGATCCAATTCGTATCATCGTACTGCCTTCATTCAAAGCGATCATGTAGTCACTCGTCATACCCATGGAAAGTGTATCAAGTCCATGTGACTTATGCTTGTCGAAAAATTGCCGAAGCGATTTAAATTCCGATTTGATGAGGTTGTTTTCTTCCGTATTCGATGCCATTCCCATAAAACCTTTAACGGAAATATTCTTTAGATCTCCTAGTAATGTTCCATTAAAGAACTCATCTGCTTCCTCGAAACTCAATCCGAATTTTGTGTCTTCGGAAGCAATGTAGATCTGCAGTAAGCAGTGTGCCATTGTGTTTTGCTTCGCTGCTTGTTTATTGATCTCAACCAATAATTTCAGACTATCAACGCCATGAATTAATTTTGTGACCGGCAGAATGTTCTTGACCTTATTGGATTGTAAATGTCCAATGAAATGCCAGTCTACAGCATCAACTTTCATTGCCTTTTCAAGCAATTCCTGTACGTAATTCTCTCCGAAAATATATTGTCCTTGACTCTGAAGTTCTTTAATTGCTTCAACCGGCTTTGTCTTGCTAACGGCCACCAACTGTGCGTTAAAGGGCTTTAGTTCAGAAAGGATCCTCTGATAGTTAAGGAGATTGATCATCGGCTGCAATGTAACTTTTCCTGATTGAAAGGAACAAATATGAGTAAAGATTGTTATTAATAGTATCATTGTGGAAAAAATCATTTGATTTCAATTAAAGTATGTCAATAAGTAAGAAAGTAAAGTCCATTAAGTATGCTATCAAAAATTTCCTGTTTTCGTTCAGGAAATTTTCAGGGAAGAAAAGCGATCTGCATTCAATTTATAACCGAACTTTGTCAGATGACGAAGGGAATGTAATTGACCTTTCAGAATTCAAGGGAAAGAAATTGTTGATTGTTAATACTGCATCAGCATGCGGCTACACATTTCAGTATTCTGATCTTGAAAAATTATCGGTTGAGAACAAAGACAAGCTGAATGTAGTTGCTTTTCCTTGCAACGATTTTGGCAAGCAAGAGCAAGGCAGCAATGATGAGATCCAAAGTTTCTGTAAAGTAAATTTTGGTGTAACTTTTAAAGTATTCAGGAAAACAAAAGTAAAACGTTCTGGAGCAAATCAAATTTTTCATTGGCTCACCAATTCCGTATTAAACGGCTGGAACGATCAGGCTCCAATGTGGAATTTCTGGAAGTTTATGATTGATGAAGAGGGTAGGTTGGTGGCTGTTTTTCCTTCGAGGTACTCGCCGGGTGGAAGTGAGTTGTTGAAAATGTTATAATGTTATAAAACGAGCTTCCTCTGCGGTTGCGTATATCGCCCCTTCAGGGCTCGAAAAATAAACATGTAGCGCTGAAGGCGCGATATTCATCAGCGACGGGCAACGCCCATCGGAAATGAAGGCGCGATATTCGCCAGCGACGGGCAACGCCCATCGGAAAAAGAAAGAACGATATTCATCAGCGACGAGCATTCATCAGCAAGTGCGTCAATCGTTAGTAAAAAATCATATGCATCTTGTTTTTACCACGAAGTATCGAATTCACTTCTCAATTAGTCAAAGAATGCAACACCAACCCGCTCCGTAACTTCGGTTCAAACCAAGTCACTTTCGGTGGCATCGTTAATCCTGCATCTGCTATATCAATCAGTTGTTTCATTGTGACCGGATAAAGTGCGAATGCTACTTTCATATTGCCACTGTTCACACGCTTTTCAAGTTCGCCTAAACCTCTTAGTCCGCCGACGAATTCAATTCGCTTATCTGTTCGGAGATCTTTAATGTTTAAGATCGGTTCAAGGACTTGTTTAGAAAGTATCGTTACATCAAGTACTCCGATCGGATCGTTGTTATCGTAAGTGTTATTTTTTGCTTTTAAGCAATACCATTTTCCATCAAGATACATTCCGAATTCATGCAAGTGCATTGGACGGAATTCACTTGTTCCTTTTTCTTCCACTTCAAAACCTGATTTCAGTTTTTCCAGAAATTCTTCTTTCGAATTCCCATTCAGGTCTTTTACCACACGGTTGTAATCCATGATGGCAAGTTGATTGTCCGGGAAATGTACGGCAAGAAAATAATTGTAATTTTCTTTACCGGTATGATTCGGATTTTTTTCCTTCATCTCTTTTCCAACAAGAGCCGCTGCAGCAGTTCTGTGATGACCATCTGCAACATATGTCGCAGGTAGTGAAGCGAAATGTTTTGTGATGTCTGCGATCTGTTTATCGTCTTTCACGATCCAGAATGTATGGCTGATCTTGTCTTCTGTCGTAAAATCATATTCCGGTGCTGACTTGATCACTTCATTCACGATCTCATCAAGTGCGGGTACATTCGGATACGCAAAGAAAACCGGTTCGTAATTCAAATTGCTGTAACGAACATGATTCTTTCTGTCTTCTTCTTTGTCAGGACGAGTCAGTTCGTGCTTCTTGATCACATTGTTGAAATAATCTTCAATAGATGCTGCACCAACAATTCCATATTGGCGGCGACCATTCATTGTCTGGGCGTAGATGTAGTAATATTCCTTTTCATCAGTGAAGAACACACCGTCTTTCACCATCTGATTGAAATTTGAAATCCCTTTCTCGTAAATCTCCGGAGCATAATGATCATGCTCATCAGCGAAATCGATTTCAGGTT
>JAYUWA010000616.1:0-2979 GCA_043753795.1 Bacteroidota bacterium
AAAATATAATCGTTAGTCGCCTTACTATCCGTTGTTGAAGTTGGCGGCACAATCGGTAACACTTGTTCAACCATTACTGTCTGAACTGCTGCATTCTTAAATTGATTGTATACAACTTCTACTCTGTCATATTCTCCGGCAACAAAACTTTTCAATACTCCTTCAGCTACCTTTGAAACTGTTTCGAAGTTAATGTTAGCATAAATATCATTATGGTTTCCTCCATTCAGATTTCCCATTTTCGCGAAAAAGTCTGACGATTTTTTTCCAATACTCATCACCTTTACATTTCCTGCCTGCGCCTGACTTGCATAATTTTCACGGATCATTTTGCTGATCGTTCGGTTGATGTTTGCATTAAACGCTCCGCACAATCCGCGATTCGAACTTACTGCAATTATCAAAACCTTATTCACAGGACGAACAACAGAATATTGACCACCTACACTTGAATCCAGTGATCCGGAAATATTTTCCATGATCTCGCGGAGCTTCGAAGCATAAGGTCGCATCATTACGATCGCATCCTGTGCTCTGCGCAGCTTTGCAGCACTTACCATTTTCATTGCCTTCGTAATTTGCTGTGTAGAAATTACTGAAGTAATGCGGCTACGTACCTCTTTTAAATTTGCCATGCTTATTCCTTTTTCAATCCGCCGCGGCGGAAAGAATTAAATTTTATATTTTGGTGTTAACTCAGATGCTACTTTCTCAAGTACGCTTGTAACTTTCTCATCAATTGCACCGGCGCGAAGAGCATCAAGTGTCGGACGATGTTGGGCATCCAGAAGTCCAAGATATTCTGTTTCGAATTCTTTTACTTTGTTTACAGGAACATCACGCAACAATCCTTTTGTACCACAATAGATAATCGCAACTTGTTTCTCAACTGTAAGAGGTGAGTACTGTCCTTGTTTAAGGATCTCTACGTTACGTGAACCTTTGTCAATCGTTGCTTTTGTTGAAGCATCAAGATCAGAACCGAATTTAGAGAATGCTTCAAGTTCACGATACTGTGCCTGATCTAATTTCAATGTACCTGCGATCTTTTTCATCGATTTGATCTGTGCATTACCACCCACACGCGATACAGAGATACCTACGTTGATGGCAGGACGAACACCTGCATTGAATAAGTTTGCCTCAAGGAATATCTGTCCATCAGTGATCGAGATCACATTCGTTGGAATGTATGCTGATACGTCACCTGCCTGCGTTTCGATGATCGGAAGTGCAGTCAATGACCCACCACCTTTTACAAGATGTTTGATCGAATCAGGAAGATCGTTCATTGTTTTTGCAATTGCATCAGAGTTGATGACTTTCGCTGCTCTTTCAAGAAGACGAGAGTGAAGATAGAATACATCACCCGGATACGCTTCACGACCCGGAGGACGACGAAGAAGAAGAGATACTTCACGGTAAGCAACAGCTTGTTTAGAAAGATCATCATAAACGATCAATGCCGGACGTCCAGTGTCACGGAAAAATTCTCCGATCGCTGCACCTGACATTGGAGCAAAGAACTGCATCGGCGCCGGAGTTGATGCAGGCGCAGCAACGATAACAGTATATGGCATTGCACCTGCTTCAGTAAGTGTCTTTACGATCTGCGCAATTGTAGAACCTTTTTGTCCTATCGCTACATAAATACAAAATACAGGCTGGCCTTTTTCGTAAAATTCTTTTTGGTTAATGATCGTATCGATGGCCACAGCAGTCTTACCTGTCTGACGGTCACCGATGATCAACTCACGCTGTCCGCGACCGATAGGAATCATTGCGTCAATCGCTTTGATACCTGTCTGAAGTGGTTCAGTAACCGGCTGACGGAAGATTACTCCCGGAGCTTTACGTTCGATTGGCATTTCGTATGTTTCGCCGGTGATCGGACCTTTACCATCGATTGGTGTTCCCAAAGTATCGACAACTCGTCCTAACATTCCTTCACCTACACGGATCGATCCGATCTTTCCGGTACGTTTTACAACGTCACCTTCTTTGATGTCTGAAGAAACTCCAAGCAATACGGCACCGACGTTATCTTCTTCAAGATTCAGTACGATCCCTTGCAGGCCGTTTTCGAATTCGATCAATTCTCCTGACTGAACACGAGTTAAACCGTAGATACGGGCGATACCATCACCTACTTGTAATACAGTTCCTACTTCTTCGAGTTCTTTTTCTGTTTTGAACCCTGCCAATTGCTGACGCAATATGGCTGATACTTCATCGGGTCTTACTTCTGCCATTTTTATTTAGATTTTATTTTGTTCGTTATAATTGAAACTGCTCTAGTAATTATTGTTTCAGGTTTTCAGGTTAAAGGTTTCAGGTTGCGTAACCTGAAACTTGTGACCTGAAACTTGTAACTAATTTTTTCTCACATAAGGATTCGAAGAGAACGCTTGCGTAAGTTTGCGAAGTTCAGAAGAGATAGAAGCATCGTATTGTTTATCATCCATGCGGAGGATAAATCCGCCGATGAGTTTGTTGTCGATCTTTTCAATTAGTTCCACTTCAGAATTTGTGCTGTTACGGATAAGATCGTAAACTTTTTTACGGAGATTATCGTCAAGTCCAACAGCAGAAGTGATCTCTGCAGTCTGAATATTTTTCAACTGCTTATATTTTGCAACAAATTCTTTTGCGATCTGAACAAGATATTTTTCACGGCCTTTACGTGTTACGATCTCGAAGAAAGAGATTGTAAGCTTATTTACTTTGCCGTTAAAAATGCTGCTCAACACATTCATTTTTTTGTCTGTGGCAATGATCGGATTCAAAAGCATCAGCACTAAATCGTGATTCTGCTCGCAGACTTTTATGAATAACTTCATATCATCGCTGACAGCATCCACTACTCCATTTTCTTTCGAAAGCTCGAGTACTGATTTAGCGTATCTTTTTGCAACTTGTATATCTACCATTTGTCTAAACTTAGTTGATGAAAATTGTTTCGGTTATTAGTTAAGCGAA
>JAYUWA010000617.1:0-2978 GCA_043753795.1 Bacteroidota bacterium
TGTTTCATTCCGGTCATGGCAGGATGCAAACCTGTTCCTGTAATTCCGGAAAGCGGGAGCACCTGTGTATCCGGTATCAATATATTTGATCTTGCAGCAGAAAGATTGCTGTATTGATCCAGCGGGATCAATGTATTTAGTCCGTCATTGCCACCATTCAATTGAATGAGAACAAGTACATGGTCTGTCAGAACGGAATTCGATAATGCCTGCATCATCGGAGATCCTGCAAAGGCTCTGAAAGAAAATCCATTGATCAATGCCGGAAGTGTTACGATCGGCGCTGCTTTTCTAAAAAAATCTCTTCTTTTCATAGTGTGCAAGATTAAGAAAGTTGATATTCTGACAAATCCATAATGTAACGATAGAATGATTGTAATCTGGTTTGTACAATCATCAGATACCCGGCATCAGTCGGATCACCCATGTAATCATCCCAGGCATTTGTCCAATAATAATGCGCTGTTTGTCCTGACAATAATATTGTAAGAAGATAATCTTTCAAAGTTTGTGAAACATCAATAGAATATAACAAACTCAATACCTCATCGATCAGAAGAATGGGATCAGCGGGATTGGTAAGCGTGCCAGTAAATATAACCGGATCAAATTTCAATGTTGCACCATTCGATGTATATCCATTGGAAGCCATACGATCTGAAAACTGATTTCGTCTTGGAAGAGAATCTGAATTGATCCAGATCTCATGGTAGAGCGGCTGTTGATAATACGCTTGCCATCCTGCTACACTTGGCGGATCACCTGCATCCTGCGACATTAAAGATGATGTGCTTCTCAATCTGTCCCATGCAGCATATTGTCCGAGAAGATTTGTAGCATCAGGAAATGCAATATCAAAATCACGGCACAGACCAACTGTAAAATCAATCGGACTTTTTATGACACAACCTCTGTTGAGCATATCAAAGAAATGTTCGCTTTTAAATAGCGCAGAAAGTGCCGGTACTATTTCATAATTATTTGTTCTGAAAACCTGAGCAAGTGGTACGATCACATTAGTTTCTGTTGCTGCATCAATATCATAGTAAACAAAGAAGCGATAAAGACGGCGGCAAATATTCAGGGCAACTTCGTCTTTCGCAAAGATCATATTTAATAGATCATCTGTTTCGTTAGCGCCATTTGCTCCGGCTTGTCCTGTGATTATTGTGTTGCCATAAAATGTAGAAAACAATTTATCTGCTGAATCGTGCTTCAATGGATCAAAATATGAATTGAATCCATTTGCTGACGTAAGTCCGCCAACAAGATCATTCTTCCAACCTGTTAATACGCGTGCTGCAGCTCTGACATCATCTTCAGTGTATGGTGGATTGCCAAACTGATCTTTACCAACTGTAAATAATTCCTGAAGTTCTCTGCCATAATTTTCATTTGGTGCAGTGTTGGTATTTCTATCTCCATTTAGATACTTCAGCATTGCTGAATTAATAGTAATCTCCTTCGTAAGCGATTTAAAATTTCCAAGAGCAAAATTTCTAAGTAATTCATTGTACTTATAAACGTAGGTAGATACAGTTACCATATCGAATTCGATCACAAAATGATTTGAATAAAACAAAACCATTTTTTCCCGAATACTTCTGGGCTGATTCAACATTTGCGAAATCCACCACGACTTCAGACTTTTCCGTCTGTGGCTATATGTATAAACTGTTCCGTTATTTGTGTCAGCAGTTCCAGCCCAAGGAAGGCCTGCTGCACAGTTTGGATCTGTAATCAGCAAACTATAATTATTCACCGGCGGTGCTGGCGATGTAAATGGAGGATGGTTGATCACTTCGAGCAAAGTGTCAACAGCATCGCTCATTGACATGGTCAGAAAATAATCGATATCCGCCTTTTTGGCTCCGAATTGAGTTCTTCGCAACAGATGCTTTACTTCACTGATCGACCAGGTTCCGACATAAGGCGCAAGACCGGATTGAGTTCTGTAAATGTTTGAAAAATCCTGATGCTTGCTAATAGATGACTGCTCCGTCTCCAGAGTTAAAAATTCTCGTCTGTCCATGTGGTTATATTGTTAAGACTTGGGCAATGTATAATTAAATTTAGGATAATAGATTTAGTTGGACTGATCTCTATTGTAAGGATTAGGCGGCTTTAGGACTTTCTTTCGACTGAAAGGTTTAAGCTGCTCAATTTCTAATTAACCTGAATTTCATCAACCATGATCCATGCATCATTTCCCGCACCCTGGGCTCCTGCTTCTATTTTACCTTTTGTAGTTGCTATTACTTTTACGTAACGCGCTGACCGTTTCGCGAATTTTATTGAAGTCAAGCGTCCCGCTTTTTTTATTTCACTCGAATTAAGTTTTCCGACACTTGTAAACTCCAGATTGTCCTCACTTACTAATACTTCAATCGATGCCGGCGGATAGATCCAACTAACAGAATCATTCAACACATCGACATTTACCTGCGTGATCTCGCGTACAATTTCAAGATCAATTGTTGCATCCATTCCGGTTTTCTGGAAACCAAGCCAGTCGTTTCCATTCCATGGCAAACTTCCAACGATTCCATTTACAAGTGTAAATGCTCCACCTTTACTATATTCCGGATCGGGTTGATCTTTTAAAATCACTTCTTTTCCGGTTGCATAATTTACAAGATACTTTTGCGAAAATACATTTCCTTTCATCTGACGACCTTCAAATAATGCTGCTTTTAACATCATCGACTGATCGAAATTAAACTTTGTTATATAAACAGGAGATGTTGCATTTGGCTCGGACATATTTGTTGTGTAATGAATTTGTCCGTTCGGATAATTACATAACAATTCTACATTGATTCCTTTGTTGCCATTCGGAGTTACACGAGTGCTGATATCATAAAATGCTTTAGAATAATTTATATTTAGGAACGACAATAATTTAGTGTGCGAAGATAATCGCCTTGCAAAACCATCATAGTCTTTCAACTCCTTTTTTGTCCATGCAACTTCGGCTA
>JAYUWA010000618.1:0-2978 GCA_043753795.1 Bacteroidota bacterium
ACTGATCATGGTCTAGGATGAAAGGAATTTTGGATTTTTGGATTTAAGATTTTTGGCTTTTAGGATCGATTGGTGTTCTTTGTACAAAATGCCTGTTGATCGGTAATACTTTAAACCTACCAATCCTAAAATCCATTAATCCTTAAAATCCTAGTCAATCCTAGTCAATCCTAGTCAAGCTTATTAAAAATATATCCCCCACCTGTTGCGCCCCAAACCTGTTCATCCTTTTCATTGTAACCACGATCCCAGCTATGCAATTCATTGGCAAAAATCGTCACTTCTGAAGTTGCATAAGCAGCACCGGAGCGGTCACTTGGACATTTTTTTCCATCTGTACTACCAACAAATTTTCCTTCTTCTGTTTTTTGCATAATCACTGCGCAGCCTGCTCTTTCGATCAAAGAATCAGGAGCTAATAATGAATCGGCCAATTCCGGTTTATGAGTAAAACGTAATGGTTGTTCCATTGTATAAACTACACTTGAAAAAACTCCTGATTTAGTTTCAGTGAGATGATAGATCCGTTGTCGATATGGTTTATCTGCATATTCAGCAACAGCTTGTTCAACATAATACCAATAACCTTCAGTATTACTTTTCCAGATCCGCGCAATCTGTAATCTGATATCGAAATAATTTGCAGAATCTTTTTTATGTTGTTCAGTACTTGAATATGAACCGGCCATATATTCAGCAAGCATCTTCAAATCATCGGACTGTCCGTACGAAAATTGAAGACTAAATAAAAAAATCAGGAGTGTGATCAGAGTTTTCATAGTAGCGTTATTTCTTGTGCGAAGTTAAAAGCAGAATGAGAAATAAAAAATTGTGGACAAAAAAAAGAGGGTTGCCGATTAGTTCAGCAACCCTCAAGGTTTTTTTGGTTTTCAATTATGCAAGCTTTACGTTGACTGCATTCAAGCCTTTTTTACCGTCTTGAACGTCAAACGTTACGTTATCATTCTCGCGAATTTTTTGTGTTAGACCTGTTACGTGAACAAAAATTTCTTGTCCATTTTCGTCTTTAATAAATCCGAAACCTTTTTGCTCGTTGAAGAATTTTACTACTCCGTTTTTCATTGTTTTGTTATTTAATTGGTTATTAGTTGTTATTGGTTTTGTTCTTAAGAATAAGGATGAGATTTTACAATCTCAATATTTTTTTTGATCAGCTTATTTATGTCTCGAATATAAGAAACTTCTTCTTGTGTACAAAAAGATAATGCAATTCCTTCACTTCCAGCTCTGCCGGTTCTTCCGATCCGGTGAACATATGTCTCTGCTTGTTCAGGGATTTCGTAATTGATCACATGTGACAATTTGTCCACATCAATACCACGGGAAGCGATATCAGTCGCCACCAAAATGCGGATTGTACGATTTTTAAAGCCTTTAAGTGCTCTTTCACGAGCTCCTTGCGACTTATCACCGTGAATTGCTTCGGCTTTAATACCGTCTTTATTCAGATCTTTTGCTACCCGGTCAGCACCTCTTTTTGTTCTGGTAAAGACCAAAGCATGCTCAATTGAATTATTTGAAAGGACGTGTTTCAACAAATTTCTCTTGTCTTCTTTCTTTACATAGTAAACTGTCTGTTTAACAGTTTCTGCAGTAGATGAAACAGGGGTAACAGAAACGTGAGCCGGTCTGATCAAAATAGAATTGGCAAGTGTCTTAATTTCCGGAGAAACAGTTGCAGAGAAGAATAATGTCTGACGCTCTTTTGGAAGTTTAGCGATAACTTTTTTGATATCGTTAATGAATCCCATATCAAGCATGCGATCAGCTTCATCTAAAACGAAATACTCAATAGTATTCAGTTTAATATAACCCTGATTCATCAGATCTAATAAACGTCCCGGCGTTGCAACCAGAATATCCACACCATTTTTAAGGGTTGAAACCTGAGCCACCTGAGAAACACCACCGAAAACAACGGCACTGTTGATCTTATAGTTTGACCCATAAATCCGGAAACTGTCATGAATCTGCTGAGCAAGTTCACGTGTCGGAGCAAGCACTAATGCTTTGATCGTACGTTTCTGTGAAGGATCTTTCTTTGCATGAAGAAATTGTAAAATTGGAAGTGCAAATGCTGCAGTCTTCCCTGTTCCTGTCTGAGCACATCCGAAAATATCTTTTCCTTCTAATATAAGAGGGATCGATTGTAATTGAATGGGCGTTGGAGTCAGGTACCCTTTGGTAATTAAGGCTTCAACCAAGGGTTGGTCGAGACCTAATTTTGTAAATGTCATTAATTATTAATAAGTGTTTGTTTTTCCTCGAAAATTCATTGTTAAACATCCAAGGTTGAACTACTAAGAAAAATGTGAAAACTCGACTTGTGATTTAATGAAATTACAAACTACGCGGAATACAATCTTCTTGAGAAGTGCACAAATGTACGACTATTTATACTTCAAAAGCAAATTTTTTGTTGCAAATTGCTTGCTTATCAGGTAATTATACGTAACTAGTTAAATATCTGCTGTTTAGAGAATGGTAAGTTGTGAGTGGCAAGTTGTGAGTAGCACATTGTATAAAATTGGAGAACAGATACACTATATCAGCAAAATGGTTCATTAATGATGAATAAGAGCTAGTTTTGTAAAAACGGAGTCAGTGCTACTTACTACTCACTAATTACTACTTACCAAAAGAAACTTGTACCCATCTCGTTTGTTCATCAGTCAATGTCGCAAGTGGAAAAAATTATTGAAGTAAAAAATCTTGTAAAGGATTACGGAAAGTTCAGGGCAGTTGATGATGTTTCATTTGATGTTTTTCAGGGCGATGTTTTTGGATTTTTAGGGCCAAATGGTGCAGGAAAAAGTACAACGATCCGGACGATGCTGACCTTAATCAGTGCAACATCCGGTGAAATAAAAATTTTCGGTAAAGAATTAAATGCCCACAGAAAAGATATTTTAGCAGAGATCGGCTGCATTGTAGAAAAACCTGACTTCTATAAATAT
>JAYUWA010000619.1:0-2967 GCA_043753795.1 Bacteroidota bacterium
TTGCGTATTAATTGTTACAACCAAAGCACATTCTGTACGTATATTATTATCGGTAGAAATCAACTAATTCTGCCCTGACCCTGAGTATGATCTCTTCAAAGGTAAGACAACGATTTTTTTATTCATTCCCGATCCAGTTGCTGATTGTTCTGCTGAAGAAAAATCATCTGCTTCTACTCTATTGGATCATACTTTTTGGTTGGGTAACCAATAGCTCTTCGCAAACTTTTGGAATCCCGTATTTATTTCTGGATCCTGAGTACATGGGTTCCGTTGGTTTTACATCCTTTTTTATTATTGGATTTGCAACCGGAAGTTTTATCATGGTGTTCAACATTTCAAGTTACATCATGAATGGATTCAGGTTTCCATTCATTGCAACACTTTCCCGGCCGTTTTTAAAATATACGATCAACAACTTTATAGTTCCTGCGCTCTTTGTGTTGACCTATATTATTAACATAATTTATTTCCAGATCAACAATGAGTATCAGGGTGTATGGATAATTTTTTCACAGATTCTCGGATTTCTGATTGGGTTGTCATTGATGATCATGGTTACTCTGACTTACTTCTTCAGGACGAACAAAGATGTGAAGTTGATGTTTGGAATGGAATCATCCGATTCAGATCCGAATGCACCTTTTGCAAAACATATCCGTGATAACGATGGCGGAATGAGAAGGAAATCATTCAGTCGTTCGCAGAGTAATGAACGTGCATGGCGGGTTGATACCTATTTATCTAATCCATACAAGGTAAAACTCGTACGGGAAACTGCACATTACACTCCGGAAATGGTTGAATCTGTTTTCAGACAAAATCATTTGAATGCAGCAATTGTAGAGATCATTGTTTTTGCATTTTTCATTTTGATGGGATTGTTCAAAGATTATTCTTTGTTTAAAATTCCGGCGGGTGCATCGGTGATCCTGATATTTTCAATGTTCATCATGCTTAGCAGCGCATTCCGATTTTGGCTGAAGGCGTGGTCTACTTCTGTTCTGATCTTATTTATACTGATTGTCAATTTCATTTCACAATACGGTGTCTTTTATTCCGACAACAAAGCATACGGAATGGAATACAATAAAGGGCGAGCGACATATAGTATAGATGCCTTTAATATTAACTCCCAACCGGAAATTGTTAAGGCAGATTATGATTCTACAATTATACTTTTAGAAAAATGGAAAGACAAATTTATTTCCAAAAGTGAAAAGCCGAAGATGATCTTTATCAACTGTTCAGGTGGTGGCTTAAGGGCATCGATCTGGGCGTTCCGCATTATGGAAATGGCAGATAGTCTTACGAACAATGAATTTACAAAGTCTACTCAGTTGATCTCCGGAGCATCAGGAGGAATGATCGGTGCAGCGTATTACCGAGAATTATATCTGCAGAAAAGATTAGGAATACATCAGAAAGTAAGTACTTCAAAAAGTATTGCCAATGTCGGCAAGGATCTCCTGAATCCGATTGCATTCAGTATCACAGTAAGCGATTTGTTCTTCAACATTCAGAAATTCAAAGAAGGCGAAACGAAATTCAACAAAGATCGTGCGTATGCATTCGAGCAACAGTTGAATGAGAATACCGGATACGTTTTAAGCAAACCGCTTTCATCTTATAAAGAAGCAGAAGCCAGCGGATTGATTCCGATGATGATCTTCTCGCCTACCATTGTAAATGATGGCCGACGATTGCTTATTTCGCCGCAACACATCAGTTATCTGACCGATCATGCTGCAGATTCAACATTCAACTTTGAAACAACGATCGATGAAATTGAATTCAGTCGACTATACAAAGACCAGCGTGCAAATAACATTCGATTCACATCTGTGTTGAGAATGAATGCAACCTTCCCTTACATACTTCCTCCTGTTAGTTTGCCCAGCGAACCTGTGACATATGTAATGGATGCCGGTATCAGAGATAACACAGGATTAAAAACATCATTGAGATTCTTATATGTATTCAGAAAATGGATAGAAGAAAATACAAGCGGTGTAATTTTCGTAGACATCAGAGATTCGCATAAAAGTCGCCCGATCGAAAACAAACCTCAACAAACGATTATTCAAAACTTCTTTGCTCCACTGGGAAATATTTACAACAACCTTTTAACGATCCAGGATTATAACCAGGACGAAGCCTATGAATATGCAAAAGGGTGGTTCGGTAGTCAGTTTGATTTTATCAAGTTTGAATTACCAACGAAAGAACAAGACATTTCACTAAGCTGGCATTTAACGACACGTGAAAAAGTAAGTGTTGCTAATTCAGTTTTTCTGAAAGAAAATGCTTTGGCTTTTGATACGCTGTTGAAGAAGATGACGGAGCTGCAGCCAAGGGAAATGCGGAAGGCGTATTATAACCTAGGAGAAGACGAATAACTTTTATTTTAGTAGTTTAGTGTTTTTCGAACGAATTAACCTACAATGGTTTATGTGTCGCTCTATTATAAACAGATAAAAAGATTAGTTTTTTATCATTTTAAAAATCGATTTCCTTTTATTGTTGCCATCAATAGCTTCTAGAATATAAATTCCCGATGAAATATTTTCAGTATTTAACATTTCCACACTTTCTAAGTATAGTAGGGTTTGTCCTAATATGTTTTTTAATGACATATTAAAATTTGTTGATCCCGAAATGCGAATTGAATTATCAAAAGGGTTTGGGAAAACATAAATTCCATTGTATTGAACACCATGTATGGAATTGACCAGCGGATTTAACACTGAAGAAATATAACATCCATGTTCATACATTGCATACACAGTAATTTCAGAAATTCCGGCTTGATTCCACAAAACAGAAATTGTATCTTGACCTTGTCCAGAAGTTATCTGCCCATTTACAACGTATCCATCCGACCAACTACACCTAATCTTCTCTAAAACTATTTATTTTTCTCGAATGTTGAATGCTTAAGGCAACAATTCTTCCAGGCGATTGGCT
>JAYUWA010000620.1:0-9040 GCA_043753795.1 Bacteroidota bacterium
AAATATTTTTTCAAAAACATCATCCGAAGCTATTTCATCGCCTGCATTAAGAAAATACAGATATTCTCCTTTTGCAAGTCTTATTCCTTTATTCTGTGCATTGTAAATTCCTGAATCAGCTTCACTAAGCCATGCCGTAATGAGTGATGAATGTTCTTTCAAATACAACGCCGTTTCATCCGTCGATCCGCCGTCGATCACAATCAATTCGAAATCCTTAAAAGTCTGACTGAAAATACTACCCAGGGTGAGTTTTAATCCGGCTAGATTGTTATAGGTTATGGTTATGACAGTGAGTCTAGGCATGGATTCCGAATTTAGCATAAACTTCCAAGTAACGAGCGGCAATCATCTTACTTCCGAATTTTTCAACAGCCCAGTTTCTTAGTTTTTGTTTGTCAAACATTCCAGGCTGCTTCAATACTTCGTCAATAGTGGCAGATAGCAATTTTACATTTCCTAATGGAACCAATTTTCCTGTTTGGTTATTTATCAGTTCAGAAATACCACCAACATCAAAACCAATAGCTGGTGTCCCGCAAATCAATGATTCACAAATGGAGTTGGGGAGATTCTCTGCTAAGCTTGGAAGTACAAATGTATCTACCGAACTATAAGCTTTGGAAATCTCATCCGGTGTTTTTAAATAACCAAGCGATTGAATTTTGGAGTCGCCTTTGATAACCGGAGAATTACCAATTGCGACTAAAACAACTTCTTCTTTCAACAAAGAAACTGCTTCTATGAGATAATTAAGTCCTTTGCGCTTATTCGTAATTGTTGAGGCATTAAACAAAAGTAATTTTCTATTAAGAGGTAATCCGAAATGTTCTCTGGCTTCGTTTACAGGATAAATTCTGAATTCATCAGGATTAATCGGATTAGGAATAACGCTATGTGAAAAACTACCAAAAAGTTTTGATACTTTAGAAAGGTCACCTAACCAATTTGATGGTGTTACTATTTGCACATCAGAATTAGACACACAACTTTCGATCTTTTCTTTTAATAGATACTTTGCATAATGAAGGTCTGATGTTCCAATCAACTGTGGACATACATCACAATCAGATTTAAATTTCATACATCCATCGCTATGATGGCATCCACCAGTGAGTGGATTCATATCATGCAATGTCCAAACTATTTTCTTTCGGTTGTTTATGAAAAAAGAACGAAAGTCAAAAAAAGTATCACTTACCCAGTGAAGATGAATTATATCAGCGCTTTTTATTAAAGGATGATCCTGCAAATTATAGCCAGATTGTAAATTGCTGAAATACTCGAGTTCTGCCGAACGACCTTTGATTTTATTGTGAAACTTCTTTTCGGAGCTATTGATATAAATATTTCTGTAACGTAAACTTTTTCTTAAATTAAAATAAAAGTTAAATAAAGGTTTAAATATCTTGCCTTCACCTGGAAAATATTGAGTATGATTTGGAACTGAATCATCTGATTTTAAAAGTGTCAGAAAATGCGAGTTCACTCCTTCGGCAAGTAATGCACGGTGCAATCTGCCGGCTGCAATACCAGCACCACCTGAATCGCTTGTCGTAACATGCACCACTTTCATGACCGGAAGAATTTTAGAAGGTTGGATGAAAATTCCATTTCACTCCAGTCGCGCACTAGAAAACGAGGTAACTGATAACAGTCAGAATTCGCATAACAAAGCGCGGGATAATTCGCGGAGACGATTTTGAAATTAGTTTTACATACATCCAAAGAATCATTATTAAAATCAGAATGCGTACCAAAAGGGAAAGAAAAATGAATTAAATCCTTTTGAATTTTGTCTGAGAGTACTTTTTTAGATGTTTCTATTTCAAAACGCTGATTACTTCTATTTAGATAAGCGAGAGAAGGATGACTAACTGTATGAGCTCCGATTACAACTGAAGATGAATCAGACATCAGTTTTACCTCCTCCCATGTCATTGGACGGTGTGAAGTTCTCGCATTGTTTGCATAAGAATCGGCCAACAACTTTAAGATGATTGCATCTCTTTCAGCCGGAGGAAGTACACGTAGCATTGCAAGTAATTTATCGTAAAACTGTTTACGGTTATCTTTATTCGGATTGTATGAAACTATTTCTTGATCAAAGCTTACGCTAAATTCATATAATTTCTCCGGTAGAAGAATTGCACGTTCGACTTCGTCCCACCAGAATTCACGATCTGTGTCAATAGTTCCTGTAGCAATATAAAAAAGTGCCTGGATATTGTGCTGTTCAAGTAAAGGCAATGCAAAAAGAAAATTATCAGCATAACCATCATCAAATGTAAGAACAACACTTCGTTCAGGAAATTTACGCTTATTCAAAATGCAACTTTCCCATTCATCTATCCGAAGTATATTATAATTAGCTTTCAAAAAAGTTAAATGAGCATTAAAATTTTTAGGCGTAACGCATAATAATTGCGGATCAGTGGAATATTCTGAAATTCTATGATAGAGTAATACTGCACAACTACCATAAAAAGTATCATGATATAGGTGACTGAAATGATTCACTACCGAACGAAGAAATGATCTACTTTTCTGAACGTACAGCATAAATATCTAATTGAATATCCATATCCAGTTTATCATCCGGTCTTAAAAACGGATGATTTGATTTTTTCGCAGTAAATGGGATTGTATACCGGAAATTATTTCGTTTTAGTATAGTTAGTATCTCACCGAGTTCCTGAACTTTACCGGTCCAAGAATGATATTCAATGAAAATACGCTCCACCTTATGAAGCTGAGATTCGCATTCTTTCAAAACAACTCCTTCAGCCCCTTCAATATCTATTTTAAGCAGATCAATTTGTTTTTCCCTTGAAAGGAAAAGTGAAAGCTGCTTTGCCTTTACGCTTACTTTATTTCCTGAATGAAAAACTGAACCTCCATCAGCCCCTTCTGAACCAAAATCAAGCTCTCCTTCTTCCGACCAAACGGCAGCATTAATCAATTCCAAATTATCCAGTTTTGCTGCAAGGATATTTCTTTCAAGGTAAGCAAAAATCAGCGGATCAGGCTCAAATGAAACCACTCTTGCAGAAGGAAATAAATGTTTAAAGTAAATAGCGGCAATTCCTACGTTGCCGCCACAATCATAAATCACCGGTACAGGATTATCCGTGCTAAACTTCATTTTTTCTTGGCCAAAAAATTCATCAAGTTGATATGCAACGGATAAATAATCGGGCATGTTTAATTTATATCCACGGAATAAAATACTTTTCTCTTTGAAACGAGGATATTTACCTGCTAATTTGATTATCCGTGAAAATTCGGAAGCAGCTAATTTATTTCTAAGAGTATTGAATAGAAGCATGGCCTTTTATTTAAATGGTAAATATTCTTTCAGACGGTTCATCCATTTTCTCTTTCTTGAATTGCCATCAAGAAAACGTGTCAGAATAAAATCTTTCCAGAAATTAAACATAGCTTTTTCTTCGACAACCAGATTCGAAAAACCATGAATCGGTTTCGTTGCTAAAGGCAGATCAATATTATAATCCACACCTTTTTCATGCGTTGAATCAGATGTGAAACCCATATGTCGGACCAAAGACACTGGCGGAAAAACTGTTAATTTATTATTTAAAATTGCGGTAGCTGTCCACCGGATTGCCCAACTGTCAATTTTCCCTTCGATCTGTTGCTGAAGCATTGGTTCAAAATACTTCAACGAATTAAATCCATTGAACTTTCGGAGTAACTTCTTTTCTTTTAATTTATTCAAGGCCACTTCACTGTTGAACTCAAATAATTCCCAGGAACGACGAAAAGTTGCCCACGCAATACTATCAGGATAACGAAGGAAGAACGGGCTCTTTTCTTCAGTTGGGAGGAAATAACTCCATGCACCGACAGAGAAAACTTTATTGTTGTCTTTGTAAAACAACAAAGCCTCATTCATATATTCAAGAAAATAAGGAGAAAGTAGGATGTCATCTTCGATAACAATTATATTTTCCGATTCCTCCAATATTTTTGAAACTCCATAGATAATTGACTGTGCTAATCCTTTATTCTGTTCTGCTTCGAAAAGAGTAACAGAACCGCACCATTGTTTTTCGAGAAGAATTAATCTGACAGCAAGTATATTCTCTAATTGTTCTTTAGTAGCATCTAATTTCGGTCCATCAGAAAAAACATATAAATGTGAAATAGAAGCGTATGAATTCGCATACAAAGACTCAAGAGTTTGCCTGACCAGTTCAGGTCGATTATAACAGAACAAAGCGATAGGAGCTGTTTTCATTTTTTCTTCCAGATTGTTGTCCTGGTAAAATCCTTCGAATAAGGGGTTGGACCGAAACCATCGAGTACTACTTCAAATTGCTTCGATAGATCACTCTTATTTTGAATTAAATAATAGTCACGATCAGAATTATCGACAAGCAAATAACCGCCTTGTTTTATCTTAGTAATCGAGTGCTGAATACAAGAAGTTCGCGATCGGCCATCGACTGAAACCAGATCAAAAGTTCTATCAGAAAATTGATCGATATGGGTTACATATTTTTTGTAATTAAAACCTGAGGATGCCTTATCGCCGGAAGAATAATGTCCCGGATTGGATTTATCAACCGGCGTAAACAAATCACCATTTTCTGCGGAAATCAGGTTGCCTTTCCAGTTATTAATTTCTTTCTTATTCATAACGCCGGACAAAATCGAAAACCATTCCTGATTGTGTTCTACTGTTTCAACTTTTGATGCACGTTTAACAAAAAACAATGTAGAACCTCCACCTCCATACTCAAATATTACTGATGCGTTATTGATATTCTTTGCCAGAAAGTCAATTGCTTTAAAAGTGATCCATGGTTGCTCATCTTTTACCGAATTCGCATCGGGACGCATAGAAGTTTTCCACCTTGAAAAATATTTCAATGCAGGCACTCCAACGCCATATCTTATCATTTGCTTTACGAAAAAACTGAACTTCATTTTCTATTTGAGATCAAATTTGTATTTAATAAGAACATTCCCTTGTCCTTCTGGAGGTAATTTACCGGAATGATAGAAATCTCCAGACTCAACATGAAATGAACCAGCATTTTGTATCCAGTCAGAAACTTCATTATTGACGGTAGAATAAAGGACAAATGAATACAGTCCATGTTTTAACGGAAGCTCGTCAACAATTAAGTCGAATGAATTCGAACGAACGTTATTGAAGATCTGATTTGTCACTTCATTATTCATCTGAGTGATCCGTTGTCCTAAATCATTATCGATACCAATTGCTACATGAAGATTATTTACCGACGTATTATCCTTTCTATCGAAATGAAATCGAATGATTGCTTTCTTTCCACAATGTAATGACTGAACCGCATTTCCATTCTCGCCTATTAATTCTACAGATTGAAACCGGATCACACCATTTCCACTTCTGTCTTTTCTATCTGCAAGATTGATAGTCTGCGCTTCAGCAGTTGATTTCAGATAAGTTGAAATAACCTCTTCTGCTCCGCCAATTGTCTGCACTTCTCCTTTTTTGAGGAAGATTGCTTTGTCACACAGATTTTGGATGGCAGCCATATTATGACTTACGAATAATACTGTACGGCCTGATGATGAAACATCCTGCATTTTCCCCAGGCACTTTTTCTGAAATTCAGAATCACCGACAGCAAGAACTTCATCGACAATAAGAATTTCCGGTTCAAGATGAGCTGCGACAGCAAAAGCTAGACGCACGTACATTCCAGAAGAATATCTTTTCACTGGAGTGTCTAAAAATCTTTCTATTTCTGCAAATGCCACGATCTCATCGAACTTTGTCATGATCTCACGTTTTGACATTCCCAGAACAGAGCCGTTAAGAAAAATGTTTTCACGTCCTGTTAGTTCCGGATGGAAACCTGTTCCTACTTCAAGCAAACTGGCAACACGTCCTTTAATTGAGATACGTCCCGAGGTTGGTTCTGTAATACGACTTAGCACTTTCAGAAGTGTAGACTTCCCGGCTCCATTTCGACCGATAATACCAACTCTTTCACCTTGTTGTAATTCGAACGATACGTTATTCAGAGCGTAAAACTCTTCTCTTGAAGGAAGAGTGATGTCTCCTTTGATTGCTTTTTTAACAGAACCTGTTAGTACATCACGCAAAGCGACATACTTCTGGTTTCCTTCATGGCGAAGAATATATTTCTTAACAAGATTTTCTACACGAATTGCTACGGCCATGATCAGATGATATCAGCAAAATTTCTTTCCATTTTACGGAAGTAAGTAAAGCCTACTATAAAAATTATTATGGAAACGAGAAGTGAGATCAGGAAACCTGTTGTGTCGAAGGCAATATTACCTCCCAAAAGACACCAGCGAAAACCATCGATCACTCCTACCATAGGATTCATAGAATACCAGAAGCGAAGATGTTCAGGAACGATATCGGATTTGAATCCAACAGGAGAAACGTAAAGTCCGAACTGAACGATGAATGGAACAATATATCTGAAGTCACGATACTTAACATTCAGCGCACTTATTAATAAGCCTAATCCAACCGTTACAAATGTTGCAAGTAAAATAAACACAGGCAGAAAAACAATCTGCCACCCCGGAACAAATTTATACCAGATCATCAATCCGATCATAATAACAAATGAGATCAGAAAGTCGATGAAAGAAACCATTACAGCACTGACAGGTATAATTATGCGCGGAAAATAAACCTTACTTAGCATCGACGAATTACTGATCAGAGAATTACTGGCTTCGCTGAAAGCATTTGCAAAAAATTGCCACGGTAACATTCCTGCAGAGACGAGAAGCACGTAAGGAATTCCATCAGCCGGAAGTTTTGCGAGTTTACCGAAGATGAAAGTGAACACCAGCATGGTCATGAGTGGTCGAATTACACTCCACAAAACGCCTACTGCAGTTTGTTTATATCTGACAAGAATATCGCGCCACGACAAAAAATAAAATAGTCCCCGATAATTCCAAAGATCCTTTCTGAAATTGGATTTTCTCCGGTTCGGATCAATTATGATATCGAATTCGTCTGCTGACATTCTGTTTTTTAAAAAATGCTGATGCAAAAAATTTACATCAGCATTTATAATTTAAAGAACTAATAAACTAATTACTTAGCGTAATTCACCGACCTTGTTTCGCGGATCACAGTGATCTTCACCTGACCGGGATAAGTCATTTCAGTTTGAATTCTGTTGGCTATGTCGAATGAAAGAACTTCGGCTTGTTTGTCTGTTAGTTTTTCACTTTGAACAACAACACGTAATTCGCGGCCGGCCTGAATGGCAAAAGTTTTCTCAACACCCGGATAAGAAAGTGTAAGAGCTTCCATATCTTTCAAACGTTTGATGTATGATTCAACAACCTCACGACGTGCGCCAGGACGTGCGCCGGAGATGGCATCACAAACCTGAACGATTGGAGAGATCATACTGTTCATTTCGATCTCGTCGTGATGGGCACCGATTGCATTACATACTTCAGGATTCTCTTTGAATTTCTCAGCGAGTTTCATACCGAGGATTGCATGCGGTAATTCCGGTTCATCATCAGGAACTTTTCCTATATCGTGTAATAGTCCGGCGCGTTTAGCCAGTTTCACATTCAGTCCAAGTTCAGCAGCCATCGTAGCACATAAGTTTGCTACTTCGCGGGAGTGCTGAAGTAAATTTTGTCCGTAAGACGAACGGTATTTCATACGACCAACCATACGGATCAGTTCAGGAGCAAGTCCGTGAATTCCTAAGTCGATAGTTGTACGTTTTCCGATTTCAACGATCTCATCATCGAGCTGACGTTTCACTTTTGCAACGACCTCTTCGATACGAGCAGGGTGAATCCGGCCATCGCTTACAAGTTGATGTAAAGCAAGACGAGCCATTTCACGGCGAACAGGATCGAATCCGGAAAGGATGATTGTTTCAGGAGTATCATCAACGATGATCTCTACTCCTGTTGCTGCTTCCAGCGCACGGATGTTTCGACCTTCGCGACCGATGATCCGGCCTTTTACTTCATCGTTTTCAATATTGAAAATTGTAACAGCATTTTCAACAGCATGTTCTGTAGCTACACGTTGAATTGTCTGGATGATGATCTTTTTCGCTTCTTTATTGGCAGTAAGTTTCGCTTCCTCCATGATGTCTTTGATATAAGACATGGCATCCGTTTTCGCTTCTGCTTTCAATGCTTCAACAAGTTGACTCTTTGCCTGATCAACGCTAAGTCCGCTGATCTTTTCCAACTGTTCAACCTGACGTTGATGTTGTTTTCCGAGTTCCTCTTTTTTACCTTCAATGATATCCAATTGATTTTTCAGATTGGCTTGAAGGGTTTCGTATTCCTTTTCTTTTTTCTGAGTTTGTTCGATCTTCTGAGCTAAAGCAGTTTCTTTTTGTTTGATCCTGTTTTCAGCTGCATTGATATTCTTATCTTTTTCAGAGATCACTTTTTCGTGTTCTGATTTCAGTTGTAAGAATTTTTCTTTTGCTTCAAGAATTTTGTTTTTCTTAAGCACTTCTGCTTCCGATTCAGCTTCTTTGATAATGATCTTTGCTTTATCACCTGCAACCTGCTCTTTATGCAGAGCAGCTTTTTTAGCAAGGGAGTTAGCAAGAACATATCCGACGATCAGGGAAACTATTACTCCGATGAGTAGATATAAAATGGAAATTGAGGGCATAATATGATTGTGGTATATTTGGGTTGTTGTATTTGTTGTTGGTTGTTTTTTTTCTTTTTGCTTTTTGGTTTTTGGTTCTAGGTATTTAGTCTTTAGCCTAAAAGAAAAAAGAAAAAAGAAAAAAAAACCCGCATTAATTCCGGGACTTGTTAAACCCCTAAGTCATGGGTGGAGCGGTCTGACCGTTCTGGTTTCTGCTGTCTTTTGAGGGAATCTTACCGAGGTAAGAGTGCAGCCTGCCATAGTAGTCATTGAACGAGTAGCTCCAATTGTATTGAAATGTTGAGTTTATGTAAGTGATCCGGAAGTAATGCGGGTATGCATTAAGTCAATGTGTAAGAGCAGAAACATACCGATTCAAGA
>JAYUWA010000621.1:0-2956 GCA_043753795.1 Bacteroidota bacterium
CAAAAAAACCATTTACCGAACACTGTTGGTGCGACTGCACCGGCGGATTTACAAATCAATCTAGCACTATGGAAACTGCGCTACTTGGGCTTGCTTTGCCCGAAGTTTTAGAAAAATTAAAAGAGATGTTACTACGAAAAGGCTTCATAGTACAGACTCTGAATTCATCCGTTGTCATTGCTTATCAGGAAGGAAACTGGTTACGGAAAGCCCGTCAGTTAGTATTTGAGATCAGCACGGTTAATCAGAATGTAACCAGAATAGATATTACAGCAATTATAAACAGTACTAAAAACAATCGTCAGGAAGAAGAACTGATAGAAGAAACCTATGCAAGCGCCATTTACAACAACTTCACAAATATCCTCCAGCCACATGGGATTAGATGATATCACACCCCATTTGAATAAGATTGCAACCTTATATCTGAAAAATAATAAGCGAAAAGTCGGCTGGCTTTTTGTCGAAAATGAAATGAAGTCGACCGACAAGTACGATCGTGATCAGATCATTTATTTCATCAGCGTACAGAAAGGAAAAAAACTGATAACGGAATTAGAAAGTCGTGACCATAAAGCACTGGAGCCTTATCGGGAAGAAATTCCGGTTGAGTTGATTGAACGGATCAGGAGCTCGAAGTGATTCCGGATTTCATTTGTTGAATTCAAACAACAAATTTTTTTTGGGAATCAATGATGTTTGATGATGGGGTTTTTTGGAATATCGTCGCTGACGAATTCACGTCTTCATTCGATGGGCGGTGAATATCGCACCTTCCATTTCGATGGGCGTTGCCCGTCGCTGACGAATATCGCGCCTTCCATTTCGATGGGCGTTGCCCATCGCTGGCGAATATCGCGCCTTCAGCGCTAGATGTTTTTTTGGAGTACTGAGGGAGCGTTAATTTATTTGCAAAGAGTGAAGCCCTGTGAAAATGATGTATGAAAAATTGATTAGCCCTGAAGGGGCGATATTCGAAACCACAGAGAAAAGAGCTGTGCATTAAAGGGGATTTCAAAAACGCAATCTTATTTCAGGGTTCCGAAATTATTTTTTTATTTCGTCGTCTTTAGTAGGCGAGCCATCTTTGGCATTCTTAAATTCTCTGATTCCTTTTCCAAGACCGCGAGCAAGTTCCGGGATTCTTTTGCCTCCAAAAAAGATGAGGATTACAACAACCAGAAGAAAAATTTCTCCGCCGCCAAGACCGCCTAGAAATCCAAGTAAAATCGATGAGATCATTTTGATTTGATTAATGGTTTTTAAAACCGTTACAAATGTAAAGAAAAATCCTGTCAGAAGAGTGAGATTATCTTTTCAATTCGACTTAATGACGATTTAAATTACACTATTGATTGTTAAATATATCCTTTTCTTGTATAAATCACCTTTTTGATGCAATCCAGTTTTCCGGATCCATTTTGTTACTACCCCGCCAGACTTCCAGGTGAAGCTCGGTTTTGTCGTCTTCTTCATTGGTTTTAATGAGGCCTAAAGGTTGTCTGGTAATAACTTTGTCACCGGCTTTAACATAAACCTGTTCAAGATTAGAATACAAAGTAAAGTACTCGCCATGTTGGATCAAGACTGCATATTTATCGACAACCAGTAAAACGCGAATCACTTTTCCTTCGAAAATTGATCTTGCTTTTGACCCTTTTCCGGAATTGATATTTACTCCATTATTATTGACTACAACATCTTTCCAGAGTGGATGCGAATGTCGTCCGAAAGAACTGCTGATAATTCCTTGTTCAACCGGCCATGGCAACCGCCCGCGATTACTTTCGAAATCGTTACTGAGCTTGATCGTTTCAGGAGTGTTTGATAAAACAGCAGCAGCCGGATTAGGAACTTCTGTTTTACGTTTACTCGCAGTTGCATTTGAATTTGACTTACGCTTAGTAGCAGCTTTAGCCATTTCGATTTCTTTGCGAATAATATCCTCGATCTTATCGGCAAGCTTTTGTTCTTGGCGAGCTTTTTCTTTTAGATCAGCACGCAATCTCTTTTCTCTTGAAGTGAGATTATTGAGCATATGTACCTGCTCCTTTTTCTCCTTATCGAGTTGCTTTTTCTCACGCTGTTGAGATGTGAGTAATTGCCTTTTGTCTTGTTGTACTGATTGAAGCTTTGTCTTTTTACCATTGAGCGAATCCTGCGTCTCAACAATTTTGTCATGCTGGCGCTCACGATACTTACTCAACTGACGTAAGTATTGCATTCGCTTGAACCCCTGATTAAAACTATCAGCAGAAAAAACGAACATCAATTTGGTATAAGTGCTTTGATTACGATAAGCGAAATAGAGCATCTGTCCATATTGCTTTTTCAGATTCACCATCCGTGAATTCAAAGAATCAATATTGGTACTTACAGCACCGATTTCATTTTCCACAGAACTGATCTCAGTATTGATTGTTGAAATTAGTTCAGATCTATACGTGATCTTTTTGTTCAAAGTCACTAACTGATTTAACGAAGCAGACTTATTTTTTTTCGTTTGTTTTAGAAGCTGATTGGTGTATTCTATGTCTTTTTGAATTGCATTTTTTTTCTTTTCAAGTTCCTTCTTTGATTGTCCGTAAGAAACTCCTGAAAAAAGCATAACCATCCAAAGCGCTGAAAAAAAGCGAATTAGAAGCAATTTTGATTTGCTTTTGTTAAAATTAAAGGGAAACACAGAAACGGAATGCATTGATTTCTATAGAATGTCAGGTGGTTTTTAACGTACAAAATTGGGAAAAGTTGGGGAAATTTTGAAGTCATTTCTGGTAGCTATCGCGGATTAAAAGTTAAAATCTTCATCTGCGATCCCTATAGCTATCGCATAGGCGTCAACTTAAGATAAAAAATAAATGAAGAGTATTTCATTCAGTTGACATGAAATTATTGATTAGGCCCGTTAGGACCCTACTCTTGGTAACTCGTGGACCAAACAAGACCGCTAAGCACC
>JAYUWA010000622.1:0-2954 GCA_043753795.1 Bacteroidota bacterium
GACGGTTTGGGGAGCAACGGCAATGATCTTGAGTGAGGTGAAGTCGGTGCTTTATGAGATTGGATATTGAAAAATTGATTCAGCAATTTTTTCTACTGCGAATTCTTATTCTATTGAAACACAGAGAACATAAGAGTTCACAATGAGTACATTGAATGACTTGCAAGAAAGGCTCTGTGTATCTCCATGAAGATTATTCTCCATGAACTCTGTGTTTAAAAATCCCCTGAACTATGTTTCAACAAATCTGAAATCATTTCTTCCCCCTAAAACACTCCGAAATATGATCATCCACAATCCCCGCTGCCTGCATATAAGCATAACAAATAGTTGAACCAACAAACTTAAATCCTCTGGCATAGAGGTCTTTACTCATTTCATCTGATTCGATTGTTTTAGCAGGAACTTGTTTGGGTGAGGTGAATTTGTTTTTAATCGTTTTGCCTTTGGTGAATTGCCAGATGAATTTATCAAAAGTTCCAAACTCTTTTTGAATCGCCAAAAATGCTTTTGAATTGGAAACGGTGGCAACGATCTTCAAACGATTTCTGATGATTCCGGCATCGAGCATCAGCTTTTCGATCTTGGCGTCTTTGTACCTGGAGATTTTTACTGCATCGAAATTGTCGAAGGCTTTACGGAAGTTTTCGCGTTTGTTGAGGATGGTACTCCAACTCAATCCGGCCTGGAAGGTGTCAAGAATGATATATTCGAAATGCAAGGCATCGTCATGAACGGGTGCCCCCCACTCTTCATCGTGATACTTCATCATCAGTGGAGATGATAAACACCACGGACAGCGAGTTACTTCCTTTGCCTTTGCCATAAGAAACTTTTAAGCAGGAGTCTGTGTAGCCTTCAATGCTTTTTCTTTCATTCCGGCATACGTTACTGAACCCGGACGCTCCAAAGGATGTCCAAGTACACGATCCCAAAGTAAAGAAGCCATTACTCCAAGCGAACGACTAACACCAAAAAGAACGGTATAGAAATCGTACTCTTCCATTCCATAGTGGATCAGAAGTGCACCGCTGTGTGCATCCACATTTGGCCAAGGGTTCTTTATTTTCTTGATACCTGATAAGATCTCAGGAACTACTTCATAAACCATTTTTACGATCTGACAATTTTCATCATCAGGCATGTATGTCTGAGCAAACTCCATTTGTGCTAGGAAGCGCGGATCTGTTTTACGAAGTACGGCATGTCCATAACCCGGAACTACTTTTCCTTCTTCGATCGTCTTCATTACATAATCCCGCAACTGCTCTTTTGTCGGCTTTGCACCATCGTAATAATTACGAAGATCCATGATCCAGCGAACAACTTCCTGATTAGCTAATCCGTGAAGCGGACCAGCAAGGCCATTCATTCCTGCAGCGAACGCTAAATAAGGATCACTCAATGCTGAACCTACAAGATGTGTTGCATGTGCAGAAACGTTTCCACCTTCATGATCACAATGCAGTGTCAGATACAAGCGCATCATTCGTTTCATATCGTAATCATCGTACCCTAACATGTGCGCAAAGTTTGCAGCCCAGTCAAGCTTATGATCAGGTTCAATGTGAACGTTGTTCTTGTAGATCCTTCTATAAATGTAAGCTGCTACACGCGGTAAACGGGCGATCAGATTCATTACATCCTCATAGCATGCTTCCCAGTAATCTTTTTTGTTAAGTCCTTTACGATATGCTGCAGCAAAAACTGATTCTGTCTGAAGTGCCATTACAGCAATACTGAACTGAGTCATTGGATGAGCCGTCAAAGGCAATTTATCCAATGTATCGAACACATGCTTTGGAACATTACTACGACGTGCCCATGCATTACTTACATTGGTTACATCCTCGTCAGTTGGCATTTCACCAATCAACATCAGATAAAAGATTCCTTCCGGCAATGGCTCTGTATCACCAGGTGCTTTCGGAAGTTTTTCGCGAAGTTCCGGAATACTATATCCACGAAAACGAATACCTTCATCCGGATCAAGTTTACTGGTTTCAGTAACCATACCGATCATTCCTTTCATGCCACTGTACACCTGCTCAATAGAATATTGACCAATTATATGGTGACCATTATTTTTAATGAAGTCTTTTGTCTCCGCTGCCATGGGTAAAGCCACTCTGGCAAAAGCATCTTTTATTTTATCCGTTTTCACTTATGAATTATTATAAATATCTATTACTAATAAAGGTCGACTAACGTCCGATTGCCTTTTCTAAATTATCTTTTTTCTTTCCGCCTTCGATATTGATCTCAGGAAGTATCAGAACTACACTCACTATGAATCCAATTAACAAAAGTATCCAGACAAAGGTTGTCAGTTTTTTCTTGGTACTTGCTCTTTGAAAAAACGGCTTCTTCTGTTTTACTTTCACTCTCTTTCTCAACCTACCGGAACGTGGTGAGATTGAGTATTCTCCTGAAGCAATTTTATCTAATGTATCCTGATCCATTTAACAGCTTCCCGGAAGGAAGGTTTATTTCCTCACAAATTTAAAATCTTTTCCGCCAAATCTAGCATTTGATCCTAAAGCTTCCTCAATTCTTAATAATTGATTGTATTTAGCGATCCGGTCTGAACGGCTTGCTGAACCGGTCTTGATCTGTCCGGTATTCAAAGCCACTGCCAGGTCGGCAATAGTCACATCTTCTGTTTCCCCGCTTCTGTGGCTCATTACAGCGGTATAGCTGTTACTTTGAGCCATCGTAACGGCATTTATCGTTTCAGTAAGTGTACCGATCTGATTTACTTTGACCAATATCGAATTGGCAACTTTATCCTGAATTCCTTTACTTAGTCGTTTCACATTGGTCACAAAAAGATCGTCGCCTACAAGTTGAATTTTCGAGCCTACTGCATCGGTAAGTCTTTTCCAGCCATCCCAATCGTCTTCTGCCAGACCATCTTCAATCGATATGATCGGATACTTACTCACCCAATCAGT
>JAYUWA010000623.1:0-2951 GCA_043753795.1 Bacteroidota bacterium
TGGTTCATGTGGCACTTCTCATCTGATGAACAATACACCGGTTTCAACTTGTACAGGATTATTTTTTGATAGCGGGGGGAGTGCAGGTAATTATGGGAACAATGAAAATTTCACTAAAACATTTTGCTCTTCATTAGGAAGTTGTTTGCAAATTCAATTTACGGCTTTTAACATCAGAGCTGGCGACGATTTAATTGTTTACGATGGTCCGACAACAGCCTCTCCAATTATTGGAACATATTCAGGTACTGCAATTCCGCCTATACTTTTATCAAGTACAGGTTGTCTGACAGTAAAGTTTGTTTCAAATAATGCATCAAATTCATCTGGCTGGGCTGCAGTTGTTTCTTGTGAACAATGTCCTACGCCCCCATCCGGAACTGCAACCTACACTCAACCTATTCTGGGATTACAAAATACCTATGTCGGTACAAACATGGTCTCCACTTGTAGCGGAACATATACTGACAATGGTGGCGTAAGCGGAAATTATTCGAACAATATTAATAATGTTTACAGAACTTTTTGTCCTAGTACTGCAGGAAATTGCCTACGCGCAACATTCTGGTCAATAGATATTGAATCGGTCTTCGATTATATAGTCGTAAGGAATGGACCGACGCAGCTTAGTCCTGAATTTGGAACCGGATCCACTTGGTATGGAACTGCTTCGTCCTATCAGGCATGTCTTGGAGCAGGTTTGGGCCCTTACATTTCTACAGATCAAAGCGGCTGTTTAACTTTTGCATTCAATTCTGATGCTACGGTTTCTCAAGCAGGATGGGTTGTCACTTTAGATTGTTTGCCATGCGCAAATGGACCTAATGGTACTGATAACAGTGACTGCAAGTCTCCAACAGCAGTTTGTAGTAATCAAACCATTACTGATGCCAGTACCGGACCGGGAATTGTTTCAGATGGTGGAGGTGGATGTGTTCTTGCTGAAAATTTTTCAAATTGGTATAAAATTCTGATCAGCACTTCCGGAATTCTGGGATTGACTATTACGCCAAATGTAAATGCAGATGATTATGATTTTGCGTTGTATTCTGCTTCTACATGCGCTGGACTTGGATCACCTACGCGTTGTTCTTATGCTGCTAATATCGGAAATACCGGTATGAACAATGCCCTCAACTTATCTACGAATAGTGCAGTATGCGGAACTCCCAATAACGGCTCTGATGTCTCGGAAGATGTATGCGGAAATGCATGGGTAAATGAACTACCTGTAACTGCCGGACAATCTTATTACCTGTTGGTAAATAAATGGTCTCCCGGAGGCAGTGGATTTACATTAAACTGGAATCTTACAGGTGGTGCTTCATTGAACTGCTCTGTACTTCCTGTTGAACTAATATACTTTGAAGCTAAACCGGAAGGTAAAACTGTTGTGCTCAATTGGAGTACTGCAAGCGAAATAAATAATAATTACTTTGTTGTTGAACGAAGCAGCGACGGAAAAGTATTTGATGCTATTCAGATCGTACAAGGTGCCGGAAACAGCTCCGTCAGGAATGATTACACAACTGTCGATGATTCTCCAATCAAAGGTATTTCTTACTATCGTTTGAAACAGGTAGATTTCGATGGTGCATTTTCATATTCAGATGTTGTAGCATTAAAGATCGATGCAAGTGAGGTATTTTATGTTATACCAAATCCTGCAACAGAAAAAGCAGAACTCGTTTTTGGCGCTAGCGATAACACAGAAATGCAACTTAAGATTTATAACATGCAAGGAAAACCGATGTTTAATGAAACCGTTCATCCTGAAGTTGGAATTAATCATAAAGAATTGAATTTAGAAAATCTAGAGAGAGGAATTTATTATTTAATACTGGAAAATAAATTTACAAGTTTTAAGACCCGACTTGTAAGATTATAAAGTTGCAGAAGCTGTTCAGACCTTTATCGTTTTCCATTTCCCTTTTCTGAAAAAATACCATGCAACCAATGCTATTAAAGTTTCAGCAATAGGAATTGCCAAAAACGCACCGGTTGTCTTAAGATCCAACGTTTGAGCCAGAAAATAAGCCAAAGGAATTTGAAATAACCAAAAGCAAACAAAGTTGATAATTGTCGGAGTTTTAGTATCACCGGCACCATTTAATGCTTGCGTCATCACCATACTTATTCCATAGAAAATGTATGCGCTGCCAATTATTTGTAATGCCTGAACTCCGTATGCAATTACTGCTTCATCGGATGTATAAAAACGAATTATCGGTCCGGAGCAGAACAGGAACAACACCATCACAAAACTCATAAAGACTGCATTGTACTTTGCAGTCAACATCACACTCTGCACAGCACGATCAACTTTTTTGGCACCAAGATTTTGTCCAACCAATGTAGCGGCAGCATTGCTTAATCCCCAGGCAGGCAAAATGAAGAAGACTACATTTCTTATTGCTATCTGATAACCGGCAGATGCAGTTGTACCACCGGTCTCTGCCACCAAAAAAGCCACAAAACCGACCAATTCAGGGGTTGATTACGACACTTCTGATAGCTATATTTACCTACCAAACTAGGTCAGTTATCATGAAGCATATTTCTATTCTGGTGCCGAAAGGCGCAATCCTTGGAAGTATTGAAGGTCCACGATTGCTTTTATCGCAGGTGAATAATTTTCTTACAATGCGCGGCGCTCCACCTCTGTTTACAATTGAGTTAGTTGGACTGACAAAAGAAACACCGTTGAGCGGTGGACTTTTTACCGCTCATAGTGATCATACGATTGATCAGATCAGAAAAACTGATCTCATTATTATTCCGGCAATTGATGGAGATCTGAAAATTGGTATCGAAGAAAACAAGGCCTTCATTCCCTGGATCCTTGAAAGATATAAGGACGGTTCTGAAATAGCAAGTCTTTGTCTGGGTGCATTTCTGTTAGCATCAACAGGACTTCTGAACGGAAAAAAATGTGCAACTCATTGGGCTTT